>DXAF01000069.1 GCA_019117185.1 Candidatus Limosilactobacillus intestinipullorum
TGATGTTCCTTTACTTTTGTTTGTGGTTATTCAAAAGTCTATCACAAATGGCTTTTTATTTTTCTAACTTAATTTTACAAACGGCGAATAAAAAAAATGGCTGGATAAGTTATCCAGCCACGATGAATTAGGATTAACGACGTAAGCCTAATTCCTTAATCAATTCACGGTAAGCAGGAAGGTCGGTCCGGCGTAAGTAAGCCAAGAGGTTACGACGGTGACCAATCTTCTTCATCAAACCACGTTGTGAGTGGTAATCGTGCTTATGTGTACGAAGGTGTTCGTTCAGTTCGTTAATGTCAGCAGTTAAAACAGCGACTTGAACTTGAGTAGAACCAGTGTCACCTTCATGAGTTGCGAATTGCTTAATGATTTGATCCTTGCGTTCCTTAGAAAGAGCCATGATCAATTCCCACCTTTCAAATAATTAAATCTGCCTAGTTCTAAGTACGACGTCGGTGAGGATCGCCAAACTGAGAAGAGGCAATGCCGCAATTGCGGTCTCTAATAATATACGGCAATTCCCGTTTTTTTGCAACTCTCTGACCGATTCTAGACCTATTAGCTTGAAACTATTGCAATGCTGGCGAGTCTTTTGTATAATGACAAATGTTGAAAATTCTGGTCAACTGAATACCGGGTAACGGAGGTGAAACTCATGCCAATTATCAAATCAGCGATTGAACGTGTTAAGACTAGTGAAAAGGCCGAAGCACGTAACGCTTCCCAATTAAGCCACATGCGGACTGCTATTAAGAAGTTCGACAAGGCCAAGCTTGCTGGTGAAGGTGACCTTGACAAACTGTACAAGGATGCCATTTCAGCAATTGACCGTGCCCACTCAAAGGGTCTTATCAAGGCTAACAAAGCAGCACGGGATAAGTCTCGTCTGTCAGCTCGTTACAACAAGTAATGAGATTTGTTAAGGCAACTTATCTGAGTTGCCTTTTTTCTTTCTAAAAACATACACCAAGCGGCCGCTAGCCAATTCGGGTTTCCCCCGATGCTAGCGGCCGCTTTGCTTTTTCTAACGGTCATATTGGAGTAAGAAGAGCTGAAATAGCAGTTCTGGGTCCTGCTGGGTAGTCTTTAATTGCTGTTCAATCTTAATCAGTCCTAAGAAGGCATTATTAAGACTGGCCAGGGTAAATTGCCGCACCGTCCGCAAGCCTAACTTAACCCGGTACGGGTGAACATTCAACTTGCTTGCCATGCTCCCCTGGCTCAGTCCCCGTTGCGAAAGAACCTTGAGTTGGATCAGCAGCCGAAACTGGCTAACCAGCACCGCGTTAATCTGCAACGGCTGCTTCTGTCCGGCCAGCAACTGCTGGTATAAGCTCAGCGAGCGTGCTTGGTCATGATGCAAGACCGCCGTTACTAAGTCAAAAACGTTATCATCTAATGATTGTGGGACCAATGCCACTACCATTTGCTTTGTAATCTTTTTATCTTGGTAGGCGAGGATTTTTAGCTTAGTCAGGTTAGCAATCATCAAACCATAGTCAGCATTAGTCCGCTGGACGAGGGTCGTTAACGCATCCTCATCAATCTGAAATCCCGCCGTCGTCAACTGACTAACCACTTGCTGCCGTGCCGCCCGTTCATCCAGTGGCGCGGCGCTAACCGTTACGGCGACCTTTTTTAGGTCCTTAACAATTTTTTTACGGCCATCCAGCTTTTCATACGGGGCCAAGAACACTAGTACTGTTGTTGGTTCCGGGTGAGCAAGATAATTTGCCAATGAAGCTAGGTCGTGGTCAACCTTGCCCCCCTTTTTCTCAGCAGTTAAAAAGTATGGCTTGTTAACCAGCACCAACCGTCGTTCACCAAAAAACGGGGCCGCCATTGCATCATCAAGTGCACTGGCCACTGGAGTCGTCTCCATATCATAACGGCCAACGTTCATCACCCGCTGGTCCGCCGGAATCAAGCGGAGAAAACCGTCAATTGCCGCTTGCTGGAGAACCTGCTGGGTCCCCAATACCAAGTACACCATTGCTGGTGCCTTCTTTGTTAATTGTTTAGTGAGTTCGGTAACGTCCACCGAATTTCATCCCCCTTTAGTGTTGTTTGCCACTGTCCATGGTGACCAGAATACCGGTATTTTATCATTCCATACTGCTGAGTTGAGAGCATCCTTATTCCCGCTGCCCGTAGTTGTGCAACAACCTCATCACTAGGGTGGTGGTATCGATTAAACCGCCCCGCAGAAACGATTCCCCACTTCACCTGAAGCTGACGTAAAAAGCGGGGGTCACTAGCAGTCTTACTACCGTGGTGACCAAGCTTAAGAATATCGGCCCGTAGCTGCGGGTACCGGGCCAAGATTGCAAGTTCATTAGGCCGGTCAAGGTCGCCCGTAAACAAGAAACGCTGACCACCAAAGGTCCCACTTAGCACCAGGGAATCTTCATTCTGGGCTTGACCGGGTATAAACGGGTGCACAATTCGCAGGTCGGGATCACACCGAACCTGATCGGTGACCGGAAGTACCCGTCCCCGAAAACGGCTAGCTTGTAGGCGGCGGACAAATGCCGCTTGTTTTTCCATTCCTGCTGGAACCACCACCCGGTCAACCCTCATTTCCGTTAGTAGCGTTGGCAAGTAGCCAATATGGTCTGCATCATGGTGACTTAGGTAAATTGTATCAAGTCGATGGATACCGCAGCTTTTGAGGTAATTGACGGTTACCCGCTGGGCTAGGTCGGACCTACTCGTCATTTGGGCCCAACGTGGCTGGTTAAACGTCACTTTCCCACCGGTATCAATTAACACCGTCCGGCGGTTAAATGGCGTTCGGATAAGGATACTATCACCCTGACCAATATCAATGAAGGTCACTTCCCCATAAACCGGCAGGTGGATTAATAAGAAGCAACTACAATAGGCCGCCAGCAAGAGCGCTAGCCGTCGCCAGCTCCCCTCTTCCACTAACCATATTGTCAGCAAAAAGAGCAGCAGCGCCCACAAAAAGGCGGGCTTGCCAAAGTGAACCTCCCCTGGCAAACGGGCACACCAGCTCAACAGCTGTTGGGCTAGGACCAACGCCGAATTTACGACCCCCGCAATAAGGGGGAACAGCCAGTACGTTGCTGCACTGATTATCACCGCTGGAAAGATTACCATCGAAAACAATGGAATCATGACGTAACTTGCTACCAGGCTCAACAGGTGAAACTCAAATACGTGGTAAAGGAGTGCCGGCAAGCTTAGCAGGCTAAGTAGCCAGCACTGCTTTAGTCCTTGAACATCACGTGCCAATGCTTGAAGGGTCAAGGATAACAAATAACTTAGCTGCCCGCCAAGGTTAAAAAGGAGAAATGGGTTCCACACTAACCCCACAATCAAGCTAATCCCCCACCCGTCGAGTGCATCTAGTTTTAATAAGTCCTGACAAAGAGCCACCTCAGCCATTAATACGGCGCGAACAAGACTAGTCGAACCACCACCAATGATCAAATAAAGGGGCAGACCAACTAGTAAAAACCGGTCCATCCATTCCCGTTCTAGCCACAAGTATGCACCTAGCCAACGAACAAGGCTGGTTAATAGGATAATGTGCATCCCGGAAATACAAAATAAGTGAATTATCCCCAGGCGCTTAACTGCCTGGGTAAGCTCTTGGTTATCACCATCGTTATTACCGATGACAAGCTGCTGACAGTAACCAGCTAACGGCGCCGGCAAGGTCTTAAAGTATGTGCCCAGCCGGTATCGTATTACGTGGCACGTCTGTCGAACATTCGTAGCCGGACGCGGGATCACCCGGGTGACCTGCTTGATACGCAGCTCGTTATAAATACGCCGCTGTTGGTAGTAAAAACGAGAATCAAACTGGTGGTCGTTGGTGGCCGGCAGGAGCGGCTGTGCGGTCCCACTTACCTGCCAGGCGACCGGGGATGCGGACGAAGATAATCGGTGGCGTTCAGCCGCCGTCCGGGCACGGTAGGTAAAACTCTCCCGCTGGCCGCTATCCTGGTCAACACCAGTTCCCATAATTAAGCTACCATTGGCCCGAATATCATCCGGCATCACCAGTAAAACCTGGCTAACGGTCTGGGGCTGAGTTAGTCGCTGACGCTGAGCCCACCAGCAGTTGGCGATCGTCACGCCACCAACTACCCCAGCCACTAGCAATGAAACTACCATTACCCGTCGTTGTTTTAAGCAGTATATCCGCCAAAGCAGCCACCCAGCGCCGACCGCAAGTTCAAAACGGTGGGCACCCAGAAAGGTTGCGAAAAGCCCAGCTAGTAATGCTGGAAATACCCAATGGTGACGAATCTATTTTGGCGCCACCTGGGGATCAATATATTGATCCAAGTGGACTTCATCCAAAATATTACTGTCTAATTTAATTTGGCGTAGGCGAACACCCTTAAGCTTGATTAGCTTCATGGCATAATCGTCATTATGGTAGTTACGAATATAATTGATCTCACGAATGCCAGCTTGCAATAAACTCTTCGTACACTGTAAGCACGGAAAATCGGTAACGTAGAGGCTGGCACCATCAGTTGAAATACCAAACTTAGCACACTGCAAGATCGCATTCATCTCCGCGTGAATGGTTCGGACGCAGTGGCCATCCCGTAAATAACATCCAGCGTCAATACAGTGGTCATCACCAGATACGGAACCGTTGTACCCACCAGCAATAATCCGCTTATCACGGACTAGGACCGCACCGACGGAAAGCCGGTTACAGGTACTCCGGGAAGCCAGCAGGGCTGCTTGAATCATGAAATACTGGTCCCAATCAATTCGTTGCTTCATTTAATCACTCCCTTACATTAGGTTTAGTATAGCAAATATTAACCATTAGCCAAATACTTAGACAGCAACTTCATCCTTGATTTTCGCAACCGTTTTTTCACCAAATCCAGAAACCTGGGTTAACTCATCGACAGTTTTAAATTGACCGTGTTCTTGCCGGTAGGCAATTATTAGGTCCGCCTTCTTATCACCAATTCCCGTGATCTGGCAAAGCTGGTCCTTGCTTGCCGTGTTGATATTGACCGGCGCTTTACCACCATCATTAGCATTGCTACTAGCGATGGGCTGCCCTTCTTCACTAGACACCTGTTCGCCGACAACCGGAACGTAAACCACTTGTTGGTCGGTAAGTTCTTTGGCGAGGTTAACGGCCTTCATCTCCGCATTTGGTAGCTGGCCACCAGCCGCCTTAAGGGCCTCAGCAACCCGAGCCCCACGCTTAAAGTAATAGATTCCGGGATGCTTAACCGCCCCCTTAACATCTACGCAAACCCGTTGTGGTTGGTGATTACCCGTCGTGACTACGGAACCAACAGATGATGATGTCGCATCCATTGCTAGTGGCGACTGCTCAACCGGCGACTGCTTATTGATCGCGCGTTGGCCAATTACCACGACGAGCCCCACTAGCACAACTAGTCCGATGATTATCGGGGTCCGATACATCGTCCATAGTTCCCTTAACTTTTCCATTAACCATCCCCCCTATGATTAAAGTACGGGAGAAAAACAAAAAAGCTTGTGACCAATTATGATCATGGTCACAAACTTTATCTGGTTGTTTCTAAGTAATGGACGACCTGCTTAAAACTGGATACCGGAACCACTTTCATCCCGGGGGCGTATTTTTTCGCCGTCTTCTTAGCCATCTGATAGTTGGTCTGGTGGCCCTCCTCATATTTTAATAAGAGTTTAGTTGGTTTTACGTACGGAGCGAAGAAAATCGTTGCCCCCGCCCGGTGAGCAGCAATTACTTTTTTATCAATCCCGCCGATTTCGCCAACTTGACCGGCAGAATCAATCGTCCCCGTTCCGGCAATTTTACGTCCCTTCTGCAGGTCATGACCACTAATCTGCTGGTAAATTTGCAGGGTAAACATCAAGCCGCCAGAGGGGCCGCCTAGCTGGCCGGGGTCAACATGCACCTGGGGCTTAGTGGTCACCTGCATGTTGTTGGTCAACATGATTCCAATTCCCGCACGACTACCGGTAAGCCGAATCAATTTATGGGTAGTCGTATGCTCATGACCATTACGACGATAAGTGACGGTCAGGGGGTGGCCAACCGGTTGCTTACCAATGTATTTTTGATAGCCCTGGGCAGTGTTAAAGTGGCGCCCGTTAACCTTTGTAATGGTATCACCAACCTGAATTGCCCGTTTAAACTTGGAATTGGGCTGTACTTGGAGGACATAGATCCCCAGATACTTCTTGCTAACTGGCTTCCCCGCTTGGTGGAAGGCCACTGCAATCGCCTCATTAATGGAGCTTTGCATATAAAACTTCTGGACCCGGTCAAAGGTCGCACTGCTCTGGCCACCGGTAACATCATCAGCCTTTTCAATTGACATGTACGGTACCAGCTTGGCCATTACATAGGTAGCCGGATGGGCCTGCTGGAGGGCTACTGAAGTAATCATGAAGCTCCCCTTCCCGCGATCCGGATGTCCCTTAACCTGGACAAAGGAACGCAGGTTACTGGCACTCCCTGGCGCTTCAATGTAGGAATTGAGCGGCCACAGTAGGGCCCAGCCGACAAAGAGAACTAAGGCCAGGACGATCCCAATCCAGCGTAGTATTCGTTTATCTTGTCTTTTCATTATCTTCCTTTACCTGCATTAGTTGCCGTTCTTCGAGCCGCTTCTTCAATGCCTCATTAATATTAGCCGGCAGGTAAGCCGAAATGTCACCCCCAGCGGAGGTGACTTCCTTTAGAAGGCTGCTAGAAAGGTGTTGGTACTCAGGTTTAGCCAAAAAGAAGATGGTTTCACACTGGTCATCAAGGTAGTTGTTCATGGCTGCAATATCCCGCTCATATTGAAAATCATTGGCGTTCCGCAGGCCCCGCATCAAGTAGTCGGCACCAATCCGGTTCATCAGGTCAACTGACAGGCCCTCCGCCGTGATGACAGAGACGTTCGCCAGACCACTCACTGCCTCCTTAACTTGCTGGACCCGTTCATCAACGCTGAACAGGGGGTGCTTACTCTCGTTGGTCATTACCGCAACTGCCAGCTGGTCAAACAGTGCACTCCCCCGCTTGATCAGGTCTAAGTGTCCGAGGGTCAGCGGGTCAAATGTTCCTGGAAATAAAGCTACTTTCATTTTTATTACTCCTTTTGATAACGGTAGATGGTTAAGTAGGTAATCCCATACGATTGCTGCTTAACAAAGGTAAAAGGGGCCCAGTCTACTAATGGCAACTTGGCACTTGCGTCCGTTTCGGCAACCACTAGGGCCCCCGGGGCGAGCAGGTCCCGCTTGGCCATTTCCGTCATATTTTTAACAATTTGTTGTTTAGCATAAGGGGGGTCCAAGAAAACTAGGTTAAAGCAATTCCCCTTCTTTGCCAGCACCGACAAGGCTTTGTTAGCATCCATTTTATAAACGTTAAATTGTTCGGGATGCTTAGTTACAGCAACGTTTTTCTTAATTGTTTTAATTGCCTGGTACTGGCGGTCAACGATCACAGCCGTATCAATTCCTCGCGAAACGGCTTCGATACTTAGACCACCACTACCGCCAAAAAGGTCGAGGCTAGCCCCCCCATCGAAGTAGGGACCAATAATGTTAAATAAGGCTTCCTTAACCTTATCAGTCGTCGGCCGGGTCGCCATTCCTGGGACCGCGCTTAGCCGGCGCCCCCCAAACTTACCAGATACAATTCTCATTCTTTATCATCCTCATCATGCAATTGGTACACACCGGTTTCTTCCAGGTCCGTAAGCGTTGGGTCAAGGTCGGGACGGTATGACTGCTCAACTGACCGCACAGCGCGTAACCTCTTTAAATGCTCCGTAATTTCTGGGATCTTTTCCTGGTCAACGTATAGAACTACGTAATGCATCCGGCGCGAAACATAACGAACTATTCCATACCGCCGCAAAGTTCTAGCAACCCGATTACTAGCGACCCGGACAATCAATGCCCGGCGTGCAGTTAATTCAAACATTACCTACCACTCCCTTCCGCTTGGACAAAGGGATGTCCCATCTGCAACCGTTCCTCGTTTTGTCGAATACTAATATTCATAATAATCCCTACCGCACTCGAAAGGACGAGCATACTAGAACCCCCATACGAAATGAAGGGGAAGGTCACCCCAGTAATCGGCAGGAGTCCAAGAACCCCCCCGATGTTGAAAAAGGTTTCCACCATCATAAAGGTCGCGGTTCCATAACAAATCAAGGTATGGTACAGGGAACGACTGCGAACACCCACCAGGATGATTCGACAAATTAGGCACAACAGCAGGCCTAAGATCACCGTCACGCCAACCAGGCCGAGTTCCTCACTAGCAATCGCCATAATAAAGTCGGTATTTGGTTCCGGTAAGTACCCCATTTTTTGGATACTGTTGCCAAGACCAACGCCGAATACGCCCCCATTACTAATCGCATAATAGGAGTTCACCAGCTGGCTACCTGAGCCACTGGCGTTACCGAAGGGGTTCATAAAGGCAATAAACCGTTGAGCCCGGTAACCACCGTGAACCATGCCACTCTCGACCGCCTTCTCAAGTAAGAAGTAACCAATCGTCGGCACGGCAACAATTGCACCAATTCCATAACCCCACTTGATATCACAGGCCAATAGCATCACGATAATGATCGTCGCATTAATCGCAAAGCCCCCCGTATCTGGTTGGATTAAAATCAGTAAGAGGAATATCCCAGCAAAGGCTAGCGGCCCAATTGCCGCACTCGTTTCCAAAAAGTGGGTTCCCCGCTGTCGGGCGCGGGCCATGCGGTCAGATAGGTACAAGATGAAGTATAACTTACAAAACTCCGCTGGCTGCAGACTAATCGGACCTAGTGACAACCACCCCTTTGCCCCATTAACCGCCCGGCCAATTACTAAGACGATCACCAACAGAAAAAACATGATAAACGTCGAATATTTTAAGAACGGCCGGGTCCGCAAAAGTCGCATTGGTATATTCGCGAAGAAGAAGACACAGGTAACCCCCATCAATGCGTAGATGGTCTGCTTAATAAGGTACCCCGTCGGACTGCCACCATTTTGCATCTCAATTCCGGCGCTCGAAGAATACACCATTACGATCCCAGTTAAGCACAAAACCAGGTACGGGACCACCAGGTAGTAATCCCAGTAGCGCATGTTATGCCAGGCCGCCTTGAACGGCAACCGGTGAGCAAAAATTTTTTTCATTTATTGACTGCCACCTACCTAATCACTTGAAATACAGATTTTATTATAACATTAATGGCCGATTACAAATGGCAAATAATAAAAGGACCCTTATAGGCACTTAACTCCCATAAAAGTCCTCAACTTGCTTTGTTAAATTTTACTTCCGCGTAGCAGCCTTACGACGTTTAGCCGCCTTTTCACGAGCATTCGTATTCAGAATCTGCTTACGTAGCCGAATGTTCTCCGGTGTAACTTCGCAGTATTCATCTTCATTTAAGAATTCAAGTGATTCTTCAAGCGAGAAGTGGGTTGGTGTCTTAATGTGAGCCATTTCATCAGAACCAGCAGCACGAACGTTGGTCAGGTTCTTCCCCTTGGTGATGTTAACCGTAATGTCGTTTTCACGGCTGTTTTCACCAACGATCATTCCCTCGTAGACTTCCGTACCTGGGTCAATCAACAGCTGACCACGACTTTCAATTCCCATCATGGCATAAGTAGTAGCCTTACCAGCATTCATTGATACCAAAGTACCCTTTTGCCGGCCAGGGTTCCAGTTCTTAATTAC
>DXAF01000070.1 GCA_019117185.1 Candidatus Limosilactobacillus intestinipullorum
CTGATGCACAAACGAAATACTATTCCACGGAAGTCACTTCACTACCGCACACCACTTGAAGTATTCCTAAGTCACGTCACAGATGAACAGCTTTCAACATTTTTCTAATTTAAATTGACATTTCGGGTGTAAATAAAACGAGGCTGGTGAGAAAACAGAGCTTTCTCCCAGCCTCTTATTATATTTAGAATACCTAGCAGGTTAGTCAACCCCACCCATTAAACCATGGATCTTCTTAACGAAGAACATCAGGATGACCCCGAAGACGATACTTACGATCCCAATAGTTAGGAAGTATGGAACTTCGGTTGAGGATGAGTAGTACTTAACGATCTGGGCATTAACTGCCTGACCAGCGGCATCCGCCATAAACCACATACTCATCATCTGTGACTTAAAGGCGTTTGGTGCCAACCGGGTCGTTACGGATAAACCGATTGGTGAAATCAACATTTCACCAATTTCCACGATAAACCAGGAACCAACCAGCCAGAACGGTGAAACTCGACCAGCAGTCGTACCATGGATCAATGCAGGTAATGCCATGAAAGCATATGATAACCCGGCAAAGACCAGACCAGCGGCGAACTTACCAGGAGCACTTGGCTGATTCTTCCACCGGTCCCATAGGGTAACGAACACTGGCGTCAAGATCATGATGAACAGTGGGTTTAACGTCTGGAAGTTAGCGGCCGCAAAGTGCCAGCCACCGATGTGTAAAACAGTCCGCTGTTGGGCAAACAGGGCCAGGACAACGGAACCAGATTCTTCAATTCCCCAGAAGATAACGGCTGCAATGAATAATGGGATGTAAGCCACTACCCGTGACTTTTCCACCTTCGTTACCTTCTTAGAATTTAACATCATGATGAAGTAGTAGATTGGTAACGCAATCGCAATGATCGTGATCAACGTAATAATGTTGTTGATGTTTAATTGACCAAGCGCTGCTAACAAGCCCAAGACGATGATGAGGGCAACTACCCCAACCAGGGTCCAAATGATCACTGGACGCAAATCATCCTTTTCAATCGGATCATCTGGGTACAGGCTGTCCTTAGACAGGTACTTGCGACCACCGACCACATATTGAATCAAGCCGAAGAACATCCCAATGGCGGCTAGTGAGAACCCGGCGTGGAAGTTCATTTCCCCGTGGAAGAGGTTCAAGCCAAAGCCATTAGCTGCCCACGGAACGGCCCATGGTGCAACCGCGGCCCCCAGGTTAATACCAAAGACAAACATACTAAAACCAGAATCACGGCGCCGGTCCTCAGGGCTGTACAAGCCCCCTACCATTTCAGACACGTTTGGCTTTAACAACCCGGTCCCGACAACGATTAACACAATCGAAACGTAAAGGGCGGTGACCCCAAACGGCAGTGAGAGGGCAATGTGACCAAACATAATGAGGACACCACCGATAAAGACGGTCCGCCGTGGTCCCCAAACCCGGTCAGATAGCCAACCACCGACAACCCCGGAAAGGTAAACTAACGACCCATAGATTGACATGATTGATGCCGCCGTGGTTTGGTCCATCCCCAAACCACCCTTGGTGACTGCATAGTACATGTAAAATAGCAGGATGGCCCGCATCCCGTAGTAACTAAACCGTTCCCACATTTCAGTGAAGAACAGGGTGGATAGGCCGCGTGGTTGCCCAAAGAACGCGGTATCCACATTTTTCTCTTTACTCATATAATTCCTCCAAAATACTAATAATGGATTATTTAATTAACATACTCATCCCAAAACATTAAATTAATCTTTTAAAATTTCAGAATAGTTTAATTATAAGCGTCGGTTGGCCCAGCGTCAATTAAATTATAAGATTTTGATGAGTAAATACCGGGCTTCTCCTGAACTTTTTGCCATTTTATCCGCATATCTTTTTAATAGTTAACTATGGTAGCCTTTTCAAGTTAATAATATTAAGTTCAAATAGCTAATAACGTTGTAAATAAAAAAGGTGCCAGCAAAACTGGCACCATTAAGCTCCGGCAGTCAGACTCGAACTGACGACAACCTGATTAACAGTCAGGTGCTCTACCAACTGAGCTATGCCGGAATAAGTTAACTAGATAACATTTAAATTATACTGGAGAGGGCCGGCGATCGTCAAGTACTTTTTTTGGTTATTACTCATCCGTCTGTTAGCAGATTAATTCTTCAACTAATGGTAATTTTTTTAAACAAGTGATCGTTTTCTGTGGTTTTGTGCTCTGAACTCGCTTATGATCAAGTTAGTAATCGAAATTACCCAGTGAGAGGATGTACTATCATGAACATTTTTATTCTAGAAGACCAGTGGGTTGAACAGGTCAACCTTGAAAAAATCATTAACGAGATTGCGCAAGAACAACGAATTACCCTTTCTGCTCTCAAGGCCTACTCAAAGGTCGACGAGTTAAAAGAACACCTCCCCGCCGCGAGCGTGGACAATGTTTATCTACTGGACCTTGAAATTGACAATGATAAGGAAGCGGGCCTCAAGTTGAGTCGTTTTATCCGTAAGCATGACCTATACGCCACCATTATCTTTATCACCGTCCACGATGAGTTTTTACCCGTCACGTTCAAGTACCAAGCCGAGGCCCTGGATTTTATTGCTAAGGATAAGGACAACGTTAAAGAGCGCCTCACCCGGGCGCTTAAGGCTGCCCAACAAAAGCCCCACTTATTTGTGTTACCGACCGTCTTGTTAAAGATTGGGACCGGCTACACCCGGATTAATATCGACGATATCATCTTCTTTTCTCCGAACCCGGCCAATTCGCACCAGTCCTTTCTCCAACTCACTGATAATCAGCGGATTACCGTTCACGGGTCACTGACCACGCTCGAAAAAAAGTCGCCGCTATTCTTTAGGAGCCATCGGCGGTGCCTAATCAACATTGCTAAGGTGGTCGAAATTAATACTCACGACCACCAAGTCATCCTTAAGGGGGTACCAACCCCTTGCCCCTTATCCCGGTTGAAAAACACCACCCTACTAAACCGGCTTGCAGAGCTCGCCAATACCGATATCAACTAGTAGATTAATCCATTTTAATCATCCGGAAACGTTTAATGGCTGGTTGTCCGGTAACCCGACACCGTCCATAATCATTGAATTTCCCGTACCGGGTATCGTAATAAAAGGTCATCCGTGGTGACGAATTAATAACCAGGGACCGGGCAGCCCGACTATCGACGTAGGCCGCCTGCTGCCCATGGTTATTTCTTAACGTTGTTGTCACCCGCAGTGTCCCAGTTGCGTACCCGTTGCGGGATTTTCTAGTTTCCCCCTTAACATAGCGGATCATGACTGGGTGGTTGTGTCGGTCATAAAATTCGATTTTAAACGGAATTACATTGACCGAAGAGGTCCGCAAGATCTCCTGGTTCTGTCGAATCGAAATCCCGATAATCGCCAGGAGGAGGGCAAGTCCTAGGAAGGTAAAAATAACCATTGCCTGCCGTTTAGAATGGGGCTGGGTGTAGCCAATCGTCTTATCACCGGTTGCTGGCAATTTATGACCACAATTAGTACAATAGCTTTCGTGAATAGAATTCAGTTTGCCGCAGTTCGGGCAAGTTTTACTAATCTGTTTTCTCATTGGCGATACCTTTCTTTGGAGCGACTTTTAATAATGACCTTTTTTAATATTAATAATCCATTTATTCAAGCATCAAGCATTTCCTACCTCTGGACTTACCTTATTCAGGTGGCCATTTTCTATCCCCTGTTATTTTGGGGAACTTACCGCCACGTGTCACAAAACCGGGTGCCGCTTTCGCATTACCTGGTGCTAAGTGTCGTCCTTATCTTCTTACAACCCAACCTCTTCTTAAATGACCTGGTGATTACCTTCTGTGCGGCGGCCGCAATTTACTACTTTGCCAACCCGAATGAAGAACAATTTTCAACAATTATTGCCCAATTTGGCGTTGCAATGCTTATTTACTATTTAGCTTCTTTTATCGGTCTGATTGGCGCACGTACGTTAGTTGCCCGTTTTCCCCAGGCCAATGCAATTGCCTTCTTTATCCTGGTGCCAATCATTTACCCCATTG
Organism: Candidatus Limosilactobacillus intestinipullorum; assembly: GCA_019117185.1. GTDB lineage: Bacteria > Bacillota > Bacilli > Lactobacillales > Lactobacillaceae > Limosilactobacillus > Limosilactobacillus intestinipullorum. Next base: position 4,060 of record DXAF01000070.1, read on the forward strand.
CCCTGTTCATTATACTCGTCTCCCGCCGGCTGTTTAACCAGTATTTTAGAATTCTGGCCCTCCAGTACTCCGGAATTAAAGACCTACTCAGCCTACTCTTCGTCCCGCTTAGTTACTTCTTTTACACCTTTCAATATAACCCCCATGTTGTGGCCCAGCTTCTCCACGTCCTAGCGGTGAACGTAAATATACTGACACTCGTTATTGTACTGGCCTATTACCTACTGGCCCTGTTAACAATGTTTTTAACGGCCAAATTTCTCCGCCAGCGGGAAGAACTCTACTATGCAAACATCCGGTTAACTAACCTGGAGAGCTACACTAGTGAGCTTGAGGTCATGTATGATGATATGCGGCGGTTTAAACATGACTACCAAAACATCCTCTACTCCCTTAAAAGCGCCCTTGATTCCGATAACTTAGACTATGCTAGGCAAGAAATAAATAGCTTGGCTAATTCAACTGCTCCACTGATTAACCTCTCCACTAAGGTCCTCGGTAACCTACAAAACATCCAGGACTCCGGGATTAAATCCGTTGTCTTTGGTAAGATCATGCTGGCACTTAAAAAGCGGCTCACCGTCCTCCTAGAAGTTGCCCAGCCAATCGATTTAACCAAAACGATGCAGCAAGTCGATGCCATCCGGGTACTATCAATCCTGCTTGATAATGCTATCCAAGCCGCTGAACAATCTCGGGATAAAAAGGTCGATCTCAGCCTGTACGAAAATGATAATGCCCAGTTCATCATTGTCGGTAATTCAACCGCTGAAGCGCAAATTGACCTTGCAAAGCTCGACGTCAATTCAACAACATTTACCCTCGACGCTAGTCACCACATCGGTCTACGCAACCTGCGAATTATCCTGGGAAGCTACCCGCAAGCGGTCAATGACCGGAGTTCACATAACTACTGGTTTGAACAGCGTATTATTTTACCTAAAAAGTAAGTAATGATCATATTCTAAAAATGAAAACAACCTAGGGTTAAGTGCAAAGCGAATTCAAATCGCGCTGAACTTAATCCTAGGTTGTTTTTAGGCTGGCTTCACTACCGGCTTAAATAGTATTTGATACAATCCCGCTAATCTGCTCTTGGTCGGTCCGACTCGTCAGGCTTTGAATACTCGTGGTTTGTTTGCTGCTTGGATCACTAGCCCGCCAGTAGGTGACCATATTGCCCTTGATCCGGTATTCCATCGCGCCACTGTCGTCATTGGCCTCACTAAAGGAATAAGTACCGTTATTATCACTAAAGTTAAACTTTTCCCGACCTGGCATACCATCATAGGTGGCCTGGTAAATCATTGCCCCAACTCGCCGGGGGTCGACCGGCGAAGAGGGTGACTGGTGGCTACCGTTACCATGGTGGTCAGCAAGGTACTTATCGAGGTCTAACTTTCCATTGGTCCGGGTCATTGAATCAGTGGCCCAATTGCTATCGCCAGTAAGGGTCAGTTGGTTACCATTCAGGTGGGCCGTGACCGGACTTGTGACGTCACTGTCATCAAACTTTAGCGTATATTCGTTATCCCCGGTTTTGGTCCAGGTCAACTGGTCATTGGTATCACTATTCACCGGGTCCGCGTACACGTACCGGCCGGTTCCATTAGCGTTAAATTTGACTGCCGTCCCCTTTTGGGTGTTTTGGTAAGCGCCGACTAGGGTATCGGCCGTCGTTTGACTAGTATTAGTGGTTGACTTACTCGAGGCGGATTCATTTTCGACCTTATTATTAGCCCCACAGGCCGTCAATGATGCTGCCACTAGTCCCAACACGGCAACGTTAATGATTCGTCGATACTTCTTCATACAATTTGCCTTCTTTTTAGTAATGATCGCCTTTTATTATAACCGTCTTGGGTCTGGTTTGGCGACTTTTCTCCGTCAAAGAGCAAATTCTTCAGTGAGGTTTTCGGCAATCTGCATCACTAGCGAACTTGGGTTCTGAAGCCGAGCAGCAACTGCCTAGCACCCCATCATCCGACTTACTCAAACGCCATCTGACTTGTGTATAGTTCATAGTAGAAACCGTGACGAGCTAAGAGCTGCTGGTGGTTCCCCCGTTCAATTACCTGGCCATCCTTTAGCACCACGATTTGGTTAGCGTTAAGAATGGTCTTTAACCGGTGAGCAATCACGAAACTCGTTCGCCCAGCGATAACCGCATCCATGGCCTTCTGAATTTTTTCTTCAGTCACCGTATCAACGTTGGAAGTCGCCTCGTCAAGAATTAGGAAGGTGGGGTTGGTCAAAATCGTCCGGGCAATTGAGAGCAGCTGCTTTTGACCAGTCGAGAAGACCGCGTTTTCATCAGAAACTGTGGTTGAGTAACCAGCGGGCAATCCCATAATAAAGTCATGAATCTGGGCTTCCTTTGCCGCCGCGACCACTTCTTCATGACTGGCTGTCGGCTTCCCGTACTTGATATTGTCTTCAACTGTCCCGGTAAAAAGGACTGAATCCTGAAGAACAATTCTGACATTATCCCGTAAGGAACGCAGGGTGAGATTGCGAACGTCATCCCCGTTAAATCGGACATGGCCACTATCGACATCCTCTTCCTAATTTCACGCCAGAAAATGGCATCCCATTCTTCACTTAAGGCGATCAATTGTTGCATTTTCTCCGCACCAAGTTGCCGAGCGGTTGCTTCCTCCATTTCGATTAATGGTTGCAGCTTTTGTTCAGCAAATTTATGACCAGCCGCAGTTAATGAACAGCGTTTAACCCGCTTATCATGCGGATCAACCGTTTGCTGAATAAAATGCTGTTCCAATAGTTTTTTTGACTCCCTTACTGATCGACTGCTTGGGATAGCCAGTTAGTTCAACAAGTTGCTTTTGCGTGATTTCCGAATGCTCCAGTAATTCAAGCATTAAAAAACCTAAGTATTCTGGAAACCCATTCTGCTGTCAAGGGCGGTTTTGAATTGTCGTTTTATGGCGGTTTAAAAATGTATGATTCGGGCGGTTTAAGAATTGACCGATGCCAAACGGTATGACTTCCCCTTGATCTTAATCACGTGTGAATGATAGATAAGGCGGTCCAAAATCGCCTCTGCAGTCGCAGTACTCTGGAGGACGGTTCCCCAACTTGATAATGGCACATTGGTCGTTATGATCGTTGATTTGCGCTCATAGCGGCCATTTATTAGTTGAAACAATAGTT
>DXAF01000071.1 GCA_019117185.1 Candidatus Limosilactobacillus intestinipullorum
GGGATACTTAAAAGGGAAAAGTGCATTAATGATGTTTGATCGACATGCAAACTTAAAATACAAATATGGGAACCGACATTTTTGGGCTGAAGGCTACTATGTAAGTACAGTTGGATTGAATGAATCCACGATAAAGAAGTATATCCGAGATCAAGAGAAACATGATATAGCAATGGATAAGCTAACAAGTGTGGAATATTCAGACCCTTTTAAGGGTAAGTGAGGTAGTACAAACACCGCTTAAAGCGGTGGCAAAGTAGTCAGAGCATTTTGGCTTGAGCAAAGCGAAAGCCAGCGCCTTGAGACGCCGGCTTTTATTATCGGCTTATAGCCGATGTGCAAACCACCCGTTTGACGGGTGGTTATGATTGCAGTGACTTCTTACTGTTTTAGAAGACGGCCAGCTAATTTGGGCTAGGGCCTTTTTCCGTTGTCAGCTTTATCTGGTATAATTATTTAAAACTAAGTACAAAAGGAAGCATGATAACGTGGATGCACAACACCTTTCAAAGCGCCTTGCCCAGGTTGCCGAATTTGTTCCGCAGGGGGCACGAATGGCTGATATCGGGTCAGACCACGCTTACCTGCCCGCGGCACTGGTACTGGCGGGTAAAATTCCCATGGCCGTGGCTGGTGAAGTGGCGGCAGGGCCCTACCAAAACATGGAAAATGAGATTCGGGCCAATGGTCTTACTGGACAAATTGTCCCCCGGTTAGCAAATGGTCTAGCGGCGATTAAACCGGCTGATCATATTGACACCGTGGTAATTGCCGGAATGGGTGGGACACTGATTGCCGATATTTTAGACCAAGGTCAGGACCAGCTAGCTGGTGTCAAGCGGTTGATCTTGCAACCAAACGTTGGTGAGTTCCGCCTCCGCGCCTGGCTGTTGGCTCACCGGTATCAGATTATGGCAGAACGTCTGGTTAAAGAGGATGACCACATCTATGAGATTATCGTTGCCGAGCCATCGTTAGTGCCCTTTTCTTACAGTGATTATGAGTTAATGTTTGGCCCCTTGCTATTGGAAAAGAAGGGCCCAGTTTTTACCGAGAAGTGGCAGGATTACCTTCACCGGCAGGCGGGGGTGCTCGACCAAATCAGTGGTGCTAAACAGCCGCCGCGTGATAAAATTAAGCAACTTCAAGGACGGATGCGGCTTGTAAAGGAGGCCCTAAACGATGATTAGTGGTACGGAGTTAATTCAGCGGTTTGAACAATTTGCGAGTCCGCAGTTAGCGGAGAAGTGGGACCACGTCGGCTTACAGGTGGGTAACCCCGACCGGCCCCTTCACCGACTAATGACCACATTAGATGTTCGCCCTGAGACGGTGGCCGAAGCGGTTGACAAACAGGTTGACTTCATCTTTGCCCACCACCCGGTGATGTTTCACCCGGCGAAGGATCTTGATACGCGTAACCCCCAGAATGCAATGTATGCGGAACTGCTCGCCCACGGAATTACCGTTTATGCTGCCCACACGAACCTCGACACCGCTAATGGGGGAATGAATGACTGGCTGGCAACCCAGCTGGGCCTCGCTAACTGTGAGCCACTACTTGCTGCCGGCAATGACCCCGTATCGGGGGCCCCAGTCGGCATGGGGCGGATCGGGACCTTCAATGGTGCGCTGACGCCGCGCCAGTTTGCTGAGTTTTGCCAGCGGCTGTTTGGGGTTGCCGGCCTTCGCCTGATTACTAACCCAGTTGACCAGCAGCGGACTATTCACCGGGTTGCGGTTCTGGGCGGTGCTGGTCAAGACTTTTATAAGCAGGCGGTTGAAAAGGGCGCCGATGCCTACGTTACCGGCGATGTCAGTTACCACTTTGCCCATGATATGATTGCCAACCACTTGACCGTTGTGGATCCGGGCCACCACATTGAAGCGATCTGTGAACACCAGCTGGCCCTGCTCTTTGCCAAGTGGCAGGACGAAAATAGTGGTTGGGACTTTGAAATTATTGAAAACCAGTTGAATACGGACCCATTTACGTTTATTACCCAGGACTAAGGAGGAGATTAGAAATGGCCAATGACCAATACGCGGGCTTGCTTGACCGCTTTTTGAAATACGTAAGAACTGAGACCCGCTCAAACCCAGCTGCCCAGACGGTACCATCAGACCCTAAGGAAACAGCTTTCTTGAAAGAATTGGCGGCCGAGTTGACGGAGTTAGGGTTGGCAAACGTCCATATTAATCAGCAGAGTTCCTACTTAATGGCGACGATTCCGAGCAACGTTGACCAGGTGGTACCAACAATTGGCTACATTGCCCACGTGGATACGGCGGACTTTAACGCCCATAATGTGAACCCCCAAATTGTCGAAGACTATGATGGGCACTCACCGATTAAGCTTGACCCGGCAGGAAAGTACCAATTAACGGTAGAAGACTTCCCATCATTGAAGAAGTACCAGGGGGATACCCTGATTACGACTGACGGGACGACCCTGCTAGGCGCCGATGATAAGTCAGGGGTAGCTGAAATCATTACCATGGCGGCTTACCTTATGGCTCACCCGGAGGTCAAACATGGTGAGATTAAGATTGGCCTGGGCCCAGATGAAGAAATTGGGACCGGCGCTGACCACTTTGACGTTGCTGACTTTGGTGCTGACATGGCTTATACCGTCGATGGTGGCCCCCTTGGCGAACTGGAGTATGAAACCTTTAACGCAGCCCAAGCCGAAATTGAGATTGCCGGTAAGGATGTACACACCGCGGTGGCGAAGGGAACGATGATCAACGCAATCCAGGTTGCTATTGACCTTCACAACAGCCTGCCAGCCCACGAACGGGCGGAACGGACAGCTGGACGGGAAGGATTCTTCCACCTCTATAAGTTTGCGGGTACGGTGGACCACGCATCCATGACCTACTTGATTCGTGACCATGACCGGCAAACCTTTGAAGAACGTAAGCGCCTACTCCAGCGGGTTGTTGCGGGGCTAAACACCGGGCTGGGTGCCGACCGGGTCAGCATGAAGTTATACGACCAATACTACAACTTAAAGGATGCCTTAAAAGGGCATATGGAAGTAGTTGACCTTGCCAAAAAAGCGATGGAAGAGTTGGGTATTAAGCCTGATATTTACCCGGTCCGTGGTGGGACCGACGGCTCGACCATTTCCTACCTAGGCTTACCAACGCCGAACCTCTTTGCGGGTGGTGAAAATATGCATAGCCGCTTTGAGTACGTCTCCTTACAGACGATGGAAAGGGCAGTAGACGTCCTACTTAAGATTAATGAATTGAACCTTAAGCAGGGATAACGGGTGGTGTGTAACACACTAACCAAGTTCAGAACGCAAACAGGCCTCCAGTATTCGGGAAAACCGAACTGGAGGCCTGTTGATATTTTGGCGGGTGCGAAGACCAGGTCAAAGCTGTTTCCTGGCACACGCCCACTTTGATATTGCTAAGTAAACTAAGTTACTTTTCTTTTTTAGCAGGGTTAGCACTGCCGGTAATGGCATTCACAAAGTTAACCGCGATGATGGCCATTACGGCACCGATAATTGCGACCAGCTTGTAGTCTGGAGTCATCCCTTCAAGCTGGGAAGTAATGTAAGCCAACACTTCCGCAAGGATTAATCCCCACAGTGCCGCAATGATGTTTTTTGACAGCGTATTCATTAGTTTCATCCCCTCTGTATAACCATTATTTTATCACACCTGACGAATAAACACAGGGGTAAAAGATAATCAATTGGGGGAACATTTGTTATAATTTTGAGGAAAGGAGTGACGGCAAGTGAATTACGTACCACTGGAGGTGCACAGTAGTTATAGCCTGCTTAAGAGCCCTAACCGAATTCCAGAATTAGTGGCTGCTGCCAAGCAACGGGGATATTCGGCCTTAGCATTAACGGACGAAAACGTTTTATACGGGGCAGTTGAATTCTATAATGCGGCCCGCCAGGCGGGGATTAAGCCACTCTTAGGCCTTCAACTGGTTGTTCAGCTAGCAGACCCAGCTAGCACCCAGCTACGGGTAACCTTGCTGGCCAAAAATCAGCAGGGTTACCAGAACCTAATGGACCTGTCGACACTTCACCAAACAACGTCCCGTGATCAGCTTCCCTTGGCCTTTACGGCAGTTGCAAAACGGTTGGCTAACCTGGTCATGGTAGTACCAGCACAGGTAAACCTACTGAGTCTCTTACGCCAGGGAAATGACTGGCTTGCCCCCCTTCAAGGGGCGGTCGATACCGGGAGTCTTTATCTCGGGGTGAACCTAGAATTGGATGCGGTCGAACGGTCATCCCTGCAACAGTTTGCCCAGGATAATGACGTACCAGTTGTCGCCACCACTCCCGTTAACTACCTTAACCCGACCGACCTGTTTGCCACGAAGACCCTCCAGGCGATCGGTCAGGGGGCCCAATTAGGTGACCTGGCCGCCCAGTCACAAGTTGCCGGTACCAACTACCTGCCTGACCACCAGCAAGTCATTGCTGATTACCAGCGAGCAGGGCTAACCGCTGCTGTAGCGGCGACCGCAACGATTGCCCAGCAGTGCAACGTCGAACTGGAGTTTAAGGACCCGGTACTACCACATTTTGTAACCCCTAAGGGCATTAGTGCGGCGGACTACTTACGCCAGCTCTGCCTTGCAGGATTGGCAAAACGGCCCCTGGCACCAGGCATCAGTGCGGCTGATTATCGCCAACGACTTGACCATGAGTTAACCATCATCCATGAGATGGGGTTTGACGATTACTTCCTGATCGTATGGGACGTGATGAACTTTGCCCACCAAAATAAGATTACTACTGATCCGGGGCGGGGGTCAGCCGCAGGTTCGTTAGTTGCCTATGCACTAGCCATTACGGAAGTAGACCCCCTCCAATACCACCTGTTGTTTGAACGCTTCTTAAACCCGGAGCGGGCCCAGATGCCTGACATTGACCTTGATATTCCGGATAATCGCCGAGCAGAGGTCCTCCAATACGTTCACCAAAAATACGGTCACCGCCGGGTTGCCCAGATCATTACCTTTGGGACCCTAGCGGCCAAACAGGTTCTGCGGGACACCAGTCGGGTCTTTAACTTGACCCACTTTGAATTAGCCGCCCTGTTAGATGCCCTGCCCAAGGGGGAGTCATTTACCCTGCGCCAAGCCCGGGCGACATCGCAGCGCTTGCAAAACCTCCTTAGTGACCAGCCAAAATTGAAGTTGCTTTTTGAGGTTGCCCAACAGCTGGAGGGACTTCCCCGCCACTATTCCACCCATGCGGCCGGGATCGTGCTGTCGGCACAACCATTGCATGAAATCGTTCCGCTGCAGGCGGGAAGTGAAGGACTCTTGATGACCCAATTCCCGAAAGATACCGTTGAAGCCTTGGGGTTATTGAAGATGGACTTCTTGGGACTGCGGAACCTGTCGATTATGGATAATACGATCCAGCTGATCCGTCACCGCCAACCCCAATTTGACCTTTCCCAGGTTAAGCTGGATGATCCAGCAACGATTCAGCTCTTTCAACGTGGCCTCACCGATGGGGTCTTCCAGTTTGAATCAGCGGGAATTCGTAATGTTTTGGTGAGCCTCCACCCGGATAATTTTGAAGATATTGTGGCCGTTAACGCCTTATACCGGCCGGGACCGTTAGAAAACATTACCCACTTCATTGCCCGCAAGCGGGGGCAGGAGCCGGTTAACTTGCCAGACCAATCGCTGGCCCCAATCCTGGCCCCAACCTACGGGATCCTAGTGTATCAAGAACAGGTAATGCAGCTGGCATCAGCAATGGCTGGCTTTACGTTGGGGGAAGCCGACCTGCTCCGGCGGGCGATGAGCAAGAAGAAAAAGCAAACGATGGAGAGTATGCGGGCGAAGTTTATGGCTGGGGCCCAAGCCAAGGGCTACCAACCAGCGCTGGCTACCCAGGTTTTCAACTACATCGACCAATTTGCTAACTACGGCTTTAACCGGTCCCACGCGGTGGCTTATTCAAAGATGACCTTTGAGATGGCTTACCTGAAGTGTCACTACCCAACCGAGTTTTACACGGCCCTGCTGAATGCTGAGGGGAACGTGACTAAGCTGCGGCAGCACATTACCAACGCCCAAAAACTTGGCGTTCAGGTTAACGGTCCCCGGATTAACGTTAGCCAGCTCGACTTTATAACCCGTGACCAGCAGATTTACTTTGGCTTTACCGCAATCAAAGGGATCCGCCGTGACTTTGTTGCGGACTTTCTCCAGGAACGGACGGCGAACGGGCCTTTTAAAGACCTCCATGACTTTATTAACCGCCTGCCAAGCCGCTGGCGCAAAGCAGAACTTATCCAGCCACTGATTTATACGGGCGCCTTTGATGGTTTGGGTTATAACCGGGCGGAGATGGTTAATAGTTTACCAGACCTGTTAGCTGGTGTGGAGCTGATCGGCATGCTGGCTAACTTTGAAGATGACCCCAGTCTCCAGTCCTCAATTAGTCAACGACCGGAGTTTTCCTTAACCACCCGCCTGGCCAAGGAGAACGAGTACCTTGGGGTATACCTTTCCGGCCACCCGGTAAGCCAGTACCAGCGGTTGGCCAGCCGCTTATCTTCGACACGAGTTACAGACCTTGCAAATGGCCGCCAGGTAACCTTGATCCTCTTCATTAACCGGGTTAAGACGATCCACACCAAAAAGGACCACCGACCGATGGCGTTTATGACGGGATCTGATGAAAGCGGCATTGTTGATATAACGATCTTCCCTAAGCAGTACCAGCAATTCCAGAACCTATTAAGTCCTAATAAGGTCGTGGTGGTGACCGGGACGGTGGAACAACGCGCCGGTCATGGTCAGCAGGTGATTGCCCGGACGATTAGTGATGCCCACCAGTTGCAGGTCCAACTGGTTCCACCGGCCCGCTGGGTACTCCGGGTCCTGGATACCGAGGATCAGCCGGCGACGATCAACCGGCTCCACCAGTTTATGCAAAGTCACCATGGCAATATTCCGGTCTTGCTCTATTATCCCCATACGGATACCAAGCTTCTGGAGCCGAATCGTCGCTGGATGAATGACCGTCCAGGAACTAAGGCGGGGTTAGAAGAAATTTTAGGAACCGGGAACGTTGTCTTACAACAACTGAAAAATTAAAGCTCTATTAGAATTACAAATAATTTGGAGATGATAACGTTTTCTTGCGAACTTTATCACAAAAAATACAGACACTTATTTTGAAAAGTGCTATTATACAAGTGTGCAAATGAGGGATGCAAAATGGCAGACCGCAGTTGATGCATAAATGCAAAAGGAGAGATTCATTTATGAAGAAAACCAAGATTGTAAGTACGCTTGGTCCTGCAAGTACTGATGTCGATACAATCGTTAAGTTGATTCAAGCGGGCGCAAATGTGTTCCGTTTCAACTTCTCACACGGTGACCACCCAGAACACTTGGGCCGGATGCAAAACGTTAAGAAGGCCGAAGAAATTACCGGTAAGCACGTTGGTATCATGCTCGATACGAAGGGTGCTGAAATTCGGACGACCGTTCAAAAGGAAGGTAAGATCGAATACAACATCGGTGATGAAGTGCGGATTTCAATGGATGCTTCGATTGAAGGTACTCATGACAAGATTGCTGTTACCTACCCAGGTCTGTACGATGACACCCACGTTGGTGGCCACGTTCTCTTCGATGACGGTCTGATTGATATGCAGATCGAAGAAAAGGACGACGCCAACAAGGAACTGGTCTGCAAGGTTTTGAACCACGGTGTTCTGGGCTCCCGGAAGGGTGTTAACGCTCCTGGTGTTTCAATCAACCTGCCAGGGATCACTGAAAAGGACTCCAGTGACATTCGCTTCGGTCTGGACAACAAGATCAACTTCATCTCTGCATCCTTCGTTCGGAAGCCGGAAGACGTTGAAGATATTCGGGATCTGTTACGCGAAAAGAACATGGAAGACGTTCAAATCTTCCCAAAGATCGAATCTCAAGAAGGTATCGACAACTTTGAATCAATCATCGAAGTTTCTGATGGGTTAATGGTTCCTCGTGGTGACATGGGTGTTGAAATCCCAGCTGAAAATGTGCCAATCGTTCAAAAGCACATGATCAAGCGTTGTAACGAACTGGGCAAGCCAGTTATTACTGCTACCCAAATGCTGGACTCAATGCAAGAAAACCCACGTCCAACGCGTGCCGAAGTATCTGACGTTGCTAACGCTGTCTTTGACGGTACTGATGCAACCATGCTTTCTGGTGAAAGTGCTAATGGTGACTACCCAGTTGAATCAGTAGCTATGATGAACGCTATTGACATCAAGGCAGAAAACCACCTTTGGGAATTCGGTACTGAAACCTTTGACTGGGATAAGTCTGACACTACCGAAACGATTGGTTCCGCAGTTTCTAACGCTGCTAAGGATTTGGACATCCACACGATTGTGGCCTACACTGCTTCAGGCTACACCGCTAAGATGATTTCCAAGTACCGTCCAAACGCTGACATCGTTGCCCTGACTCCTAACGAACGGGTAGAGCGTGGCTTGATGATCAACTGGGGTGTTCAACCATACGTTGTTGACGAAATGAAGAACACTGATAAGATGTTTGATCTGGCTGCTAAGAAGGCCGTTGACCTTGGCTTTGCTAAGAAGGGTGACAAGATCATCATCGTTGCCGGTGTGCCATTGGGTGTACCAGGTGCCACTAACATGATGCGGATTAAGACGATTGACTAGTTTGGTCATTTCGGATTAACCGGGAGAAAGAGCTGGATTTGATCTGGCTCTTTTTTTATTGTTGTCCTAGTGCTGGTCAAACTAATTAGGGCCGTGTAAAATGATAGGCAGTATTACTTTAAGAAAACGGGGTACGCTATGAACTCATCATTAGGAAAAGTTGTGTCAGCCGTAATGGTTGATGAAAATGAACAAGATTACTTTGTCCAGCCGGACCGGAATGGCCAGACCTACCGCTTGCCAAAGGTGGAAAGTCCCCAGGTCTTGCACATTGGTGGTCAGGTCCGGGGCTTTGTCTACGAAAATGAGGACCACCAGTTGCAGATGACTTGTGCACATATCCCAACGGTCCAGGTTGACCACTATGACTATGGAACGGTGGTGAGTGTCCGGCGGGATCTGGGTGTTTTTGTTGATATTGGTCTACCAAATAAGGATATTGTAGTTTCACTCGATGATTTGCCGGAGTTAAAGCACTTATGGCCCCAGCCAGGGGACCGGTTACTTCTATCACTAACGGTTGATGAGAAGGACCGGATCTGGGGAAAGTTAGCGGATGACGCAATTTATCAAACCATTACCGGAGCACCATCTAAGCGTGAGTTAAACCGGGACGTGGTGGCCACGGTCTACCAGCTGAAGTTAAACGGGACCCACGTAATTACCGATAACTACGAACTGGGCTTTATTCACCCCAGTGAGCGCGACCAGGAACCGCGCCTCGGACAACGGGTTAAGGCTCGGGTGATTGGGTTGTCTTCGCATGGCAGTCTTAACCTCTCACTTAAGCCGCGTGCCTACCAAGCAATTGGTGAGGATGCGGCGATGATTTTAGCGATGCTTAAGCATGATTTAAACCACCAGCTTCCCTATACCGACAAGACAGATCCCCAGGTGATCCGGGAAGTCTTTGGTATCAGCAAGGGGCAGTTTAAGCGGGCGGTTGGCCACCTGCTGAAGAACCACCTGGTTAAAGAGACGGCGGGTCAGTTGATCTTAATTGACAAGGAAGCGGAGTAATGGAAGCAGCCGTTAACGACTATTTAACGTACTTAGCCCACGACCAGGGACGTTCGGCAAATACGGTCGCTAGCTACCGCCGCGATTTAGGTCGTGCCCGGCGATTCTTTAACCACCAGGGGCTCACCGATTGGGGGAGAGTTGACCAATACGCAATTTTAAACCTGGTCGCTGACCAACGGCAGGCCGGCCGGTCACCAGCAACCATCAACCGTTTATTGGCAGCATTACGCCAGTTTTACCATTACCTAGTTCGCCAGCGGCGGGTTCAATTTAACCCGATGGAACTAGTTGATAATGAGCAGCCGACTACCCGGAAACAGCCGGTCGTCTTAAACGAGGCGGAGGTTCACCGCTTGCTGGCGGTTCCCCAGCCGGGTGACTACTTGGCTAACCGGGACTATGCCTTACTATCGTTGATGGCCGCAACGGGAATGCGGGTAAGTGAGGTCGTGAACCTACGGTTGACCGACCTGCACTTAGACATTAAGATGGTCCGTTTGGGGGCTGGTAGTAAGGGGGAACGACTGGTTCCGGTTAGTGCCGCGGCAGTCGCGGCACTCAATGATTATTTGGCCAATGTTCGGCCCCACCTGGTTGCTGATGGCGAAAACGCCGTGTTTGTCAATGCCCACGGGCACCACCTGAGTCGTCAGGGGATCTGGAAAAACCTTAAGGCTCGCGTGGCGGCGGCCGAGATTAAGAAGCCCGTGACCCCACAAACGCTTCGCTATTCCTTTGCGGTCCACCTGTTACATAACGGGGCGGATAGCCGACTCGTGCAAGAAATGCTGGGGTATAGCGACTTGCGGGTGCTCCAGCCGTACCTAAAAATGACGGCACACGAGTTGAGTTTAAACTACCAACGGCACCAACCATGGAAATAAGGAGTGAAGAGTGTGTTAGTCCGTTACCGTAAAGACTACCAAAAGATTGTGATGGGTTTATTATCCCTTGTACCGGAATTGCATAACTATAACCGGTTTACCGAGGAACTTACTGCCGCACTTGACCAGCACTTTCCGGTCTACCTGTGGAAGGACCAGGAGGATAACCACTTCATTGCGGTGGCGATTGTCGAAGAAGGCGACTACTCCTTACTTTTGCGGCGGATTTCCTTTACGTCCAGTGAGCGGTCCGGGAAAAACGTGTTTTCCCTGCTCACCGCGCTTCAGGAACAATACCCGGGCAAACGTTTGATGGGAACACTCCGGAACCAACCACTAATCACGACCTGGGAGCGATATAATGAGCGATAAGATGCTAAGGGCCTATCCCTACCAGCCAACGATTAAAATTGAGGACTTTGAGGGCCCACTCGACTTATTACTCCACTTGATCCGGGAGAATAAGATGGACATTTATGATATTAAGATGGTGCCCATTACTAGCCAATACCTGGCCTTCCTTCACCAGCAGCAAGCCCATCAACTTGAAATTGCCGGTGACTATTTTGTGATGGCTGCAACCTTGATGAGTATTAAGAGTCAGATGTTGCTGCCGCAACCGGAAGTTATGGATGAGCCGACGCCAGAAGATGATGACCCCCGGGCGCAGTTAGTCGAGCAACTATTGGAATACCAGCGTTATAAGCGGGCCGCCGACCAGTTAAAGGATAAAGAAGAGTTTCGCCAGCAGGAGTATACCCGCCCGGCGATGCACGTCCCCCGGGAGCTGATTAGTGCGCACGTTGAACCGGGGGTAACGGTTGACCAGCTCCAAGCCGCCTTTAAGCGGGTCCTTTATCACCATCGCCTTACCCAGCCCGTTGTCGAGACGGTGGCGGCCGAACGGGTCAGTGTTGTTGAACGAATGACGTCGATCGTGCAGCGGGTAAAAGGGGGGCCGACACCGCTTACGGAATTCTTTGCGGGTGAGCGGAGCCGCGAACAGCTGGTGACCACCTTCTTGGCAATCCTTGAATTAAGCAAGCACCAGCGAATCATCTTGAACCAGGCGGCACTGTTTGAACCAATTATTTTAGTGGAGGGACCACAGATTGACAGAGACGACAATGACGAACCAAGCCCAAGTTGAAGCCTTGATATTTATCAGTGGCGATGAGGGTATTAGCCTGGGGGCACTAGCTAAGATTACGGGATTCATGAAACCAGCGATCCGCAAAATCTTAGATGACCTAGCACAAAAGTACCAGGCAGACCCAACTTGTGCACTGGTACTTTTGCAAAGCGATGAAACCTACCGGTTGGCCACTAAGGCGGACCTTGCGGCAGTCGTCAAACGCTACTTTGAAGTACCGCTGACCGTGCCATTAACCACCGCCTTGTTAGAAACACTGGCGATCATTGCGTACCGGCAGCCAATTACCCGGTTAGAGATCGATAGCATCCGGGGGGTGCAAAGCTCCGGGGCAATTCAAAAGCTGATGGTTCGGGGGCTAGTTGATACTAAGGGGCGGCTGGATGCCCCGGGTCGGCCATTCTTGTACGTGACTACCGCTAATTTTTTAGACTACTTTGGCCTCGCGACACTTACGGAGTTGCCGCCCCTTCCGGACCAGGATGACCTTGACGAAAGTGACTTGAGTGGGGACCTCTTCTTGGAGGCACTTCAGTCGCGTAAACGACAGCAAGAGGAGGAACAATAATGGAACGACTACAAAAAGTTATGGCCGCAGCCGGTGTGGCGTCACGGCGGGCCTCAGAACGGTTAATTGCGACGGGCCACGTCACGGTTAACGGCCACACGGTGACTACCCTAGGTACCAAGGTTGGTGCCCATGACCATGTGGAAGTTGATGGGGTGCCCCTCCACCATGAACGGGAAGTTTACTACCTGTTAAATAAGCCCCGTGGGGTAATCTCAAGTGCCCATGATGAAAAGGGCCGGCGGACCGTTGTTGATATCTTAAAGGATGAAGAGGTTGATGAACGGGTTTACCCGGTGGGCCGGCTTGATTACGATACGACGGGGATCTTGCTGTTAACCAACGATGGTGACCTTGCAAATCAGTTAATGCACCCGAAGTTTGAAGTTGCCAAGACCTACGTGGCTAAGGTTAAGGGGTTGGTTACTAATGATGATCTTAAGCAACTCCGCCGTGGGGTTCAAATTGATGGTCGGCGTACCAAACGAGCTAAGACCCGCCTCAAGGAAACTGACCGGACAAAGAAGACGAGCATTGTCCAGCTCACCATCCACGAGGGACATTACCACCAGGTTAAGCGGATGTTTGAAGCCGTTGGCCACCCGGTTATCAAGCTCCACCGGGAGACGTACGGGCCACTAAACTTGCAGGGACTCCAACCTGGCGAATTCCGGCCATTAAAGCCGGAGGAGGTCCAGCAGTTAAAGCAGCACTAATAGTAGTTGTGGTGACTATTAAACGGTGGTAGAATAAAACTTGTAAAAGGTTACACAATATATCAATCGTTTGTCTTCAAGGCGTGGTGCAATTCCCGACCGGCGGTAATAGTCCGCAACCTGCTACGTAAGTGGTGGCCGACCTGGTTTGATTCCAGGACCGACAGTAAAGTCTGGTATAAAGAAGATTCCAGTATTAAAAGTACTTGATAAGTAATGGCGTTGCTGACAAACAACTTTGCTCAGCAGCGCTTTTTGATACGGGAGGCCAAATGAAGACAATCTCAAACTGGAGGTTGTTAATAATGACGATGTCACATCAACGTATTCAACGAATGGTCGGCGTGGCCTGCCTCGGGGCCCTAGCTTTCATCCTGATGCTCTTTGAATTTCCAATTATCCCGGTTGCGGCGTATCTAAAAATTGATTTTTCTGATATTCCGGTCCTACTGGGGGGCTACATCTATGGTCCACTAGCGGGGATGGCGGTGGCCCTGATTAAGTGCCTGTTACACGCGATGGTTAATGGCTTTTCTGTTGGGGACCTCATTGGGGTGTTCAGTGATTTCGTTTCATCGTTGGCGTTACTGCTGCCGTTTTACCTTGTTTGGCGGCACCGGGAATGGTCATTTAAAAAGCAGGCCCTGGTCGCGATTCCCTTGGCGACGGTAGTACTGACGGTGGTAATGTCACTGCTCAACCTTTGGGTATTGACGCCGTTGTATATGGCAGTATGGCATTGGCAATCAGCAATGCCGGTTGCCAAGCTTGTGGCAATCGGGGTCGTGCCCTTCAACCTTGTCAAGGGCCTACTGGTGACGGTACTCTTTGCCCTGGTTGCTGGTCACCTTCGCCAGTGGTTACTCCGGCACCGCTTCTAAGTACAAGTTAAATTTAGGGATCCAGCTAGCCAAGTTTCTTGCGTAGCTGGATCCCACTTTTATTTGGGAGAGTAACTAGTTTTTTCGTGCGTAACTAGCGTGCTTAGCGTACTATAAAGTAATAGTAAAGGATGGAGGGGACTAGGTGTGAACACTTACTTATTACGACTCTGCAGCTACCACCAGCCACGGCGTATTCGGGTTTTAGAGAACGTGCTCACGAACCGGCGAACAGTCGCTAACCTCTTTTGGGCCCAGCAATATGGCCTGCTGTCGTGGCTGGGAGCCCGGCGGACGGCAGACCGGGACCAGCTTGATGATGAATTGTGGGCACTGCAAGAAGCCGGGTTAGTGGCGGTTCACCATGAGCACAACACGGTTCAGTTAACCGCCGCCGGGGTGGGCTACCAGGAAAGTCACCCGGTCGAATACCAGCCGCACTTCTACGACTGGTACTGGTTGGCCAATACCCGCCAGGTCCAGCACCGACTCCTTTTAGCTGTTCAGGTAGTTTCTGAATTTGCCTACCATAACCGCCGCTATGCGCCACTGACCGTGCCCTTGATGGACCAGGAGGCGGTTCGGGGGTGGTTTCACCATTATTATTCACCGGACTTGGTCCAAGATGTTTATGCTGAGTTGCACCTGTTGACTGCAACACTGGCAGATGAGGACCAGCGTTTGGCACCGGCCTTCATTAACTTCTTAATTGGCCATTGCCAAAGCGGCTGGACTAGCGACCAACTTTGTAGCCGGCTCAACCTGACGCTTGCTGACGGGCTAATTCTTCAGCATGACCTCATGTTGGCGGTGAGTGCATTTTGCCGGCAGACAGCGGGGCCGTTAGCACAACTGATCAAACCAGTGCTGGCTGCAGCGCCCCTTTCGCCGAGTGCCACTCATACGCTTCAGCTGTTTAACCAGGGGCGGGACCTTT
Source organism: Candidatus Limosilactobacillus intestinipullorum (assembly GCA_019117185.1). Classification (GTDB taxonomy): domain Bacteria; phylum Bacillota; class Bacilli; order Lactobacillales; family Lactobacillaceae; genus Limosilactobacillus; species Limosilactobacillus intestinipullorum. The sequence continues at coordinate 14,860 of DXAF01000071.1, forward strand.
CAACAATTGCTCACCGGCGCCGACTGAAGGTCAGTACCGTCCGTGAACACCTTTTGACAGCTGCCATCTTAACTCCACAGGGGCTCGACTGGGAACGCTTGCTGCCGGTAAGTTATCGCCAGCAGTTGGCGCAGCGTTACGGTGGGCCGGTAACCAGTTGGCACTTTACCGCGTGGACGGCTGATAGTAATACGGATTTCTTTTATTTTCGCCTATACCAGATTTACCAAGGAAGGTTACAAAATGGATGAAAAACAGCTTTATACGGCGCTAAAACAGCATTTTGGCTTTACTGAATTTCGGGAGGGGCAATTGGCGACGGTCAAGTCTGTACTCGCCGGGCAAAACACGCTGGCCATCCTACCTACTGGTGGTGGCAAGTCACTGCTCTACCAACTGCCAGCCTACCTTTTGCCCGGTGCAGTTTTGGTGGTTTCACCCCTGATTTCGCTAATGCAAGACCAGGTTGACCGCCTCCACCGAAATGGCGAAAAGCGGGTCCTGATGTTAAGTGGCCAGGGTAGGGGGCAGGCCCGGCAACAGCAACTGGCCAATCTAGCAAACGCAAAGTTCATCTTTGCTTCACCAGAGTTATTGGCCAACCCAGCGGTTATTGATGCCTTCCACCATGTTCAGCTAAGCCTCCTAACGGTAGATGAGGCACACTGTATTTCGCAATGGGGGCCGGACTTTCGCCCGGAATACCTCCTGCTAAAGGAATTACGCCACCAGCTAGGTGAACCGGTCACCCTCCTTTTGACGGCCACGGCCACGCCCCGGGTCCGCCACGACATCTTGGCCAAACTTGGCCTCCCGCAGAGCGCGGTTACGGTTATTAAACGGTCGGTTAACCGCCCCAACCTCTTCTTGGCAGTTGAGGACTACGCCAGTAGTAAGGACAAGCAAGCTGGATTAGCCAAACTGGTTCGCCAATTGCCGGGGGCCGGTATTATTTACTTTGCCAGTCGCCGGCTGGCAACCACGATGGCCGAATGGCTGCGGGAAAATAGTTCTTTAGCGGTTGCGGCGTACCATGCGGGAATGCCGGCTGCAGACCGTTTTCGTGTCCAGCAGCAATTCATGGCGGATCAATTGCAGGTGGTCTGTGCAACTAGTGCCTTTGGGATGGGGATCGATAAGGCGGATATTCGCTTCGTGATTCACTATCACCTGCCGACCAGCCTAGAAAACTACCTGCAAGAAATTGGCCGGGCGGGACGTGATGGCCAGCAGAGTGTTGCAATCCTGCTCCATTGTCCGGGGGATGAGCAGTTGACCCGGCAGTTAACGCAGGTTGACTTCCCCACGGCCACGCGTTTTGATCAGGTACAGGCGGGAAAGTTGCCGGTTCAGGCACTGGGGACGAACTATGAATTATTTGACTTTTACCGGCGGCACCAATATGACTACCAGCGACTAAAACGGATCTTTAGCCGGCGCCAGCAGTTGGTCGCTGACCAGCTTGGGCAGGTACGTCGTTACCTTGAACTAACTACTTGTCGCCGCCAGTTTATTTTGACGTACTTCGGCGAAATACCAGCTGTCCAAGCTAATAATTGTTGTGATATTGATGAACCTGACTGGCAAGCCGCACCACTGTTGCCACCGCGTCAACTGGTTGACCATCCGGAAGAAATTGGTGACTGGGCAACCCAGCTACGTCAGTTATTAAATCTTAGTTAAGAATAATCCTGGCTAGACAAGGGACAAAATTGTGCGCTACAATCAAAATGTCAAATTTAAAAATGAGGGGAGGTTAAGCCATGAGTGAGAAGCGTGAAGATACCCGTCGTGAAGATGATAAGCTGTGGGACAAGAAGTTTACCGACAACGAGGACCTGGATAGTACTGGCCACCTTTCACGGACGGAGCGGCGGAAGCAGGAAACGCATAGCTCAACCATCACCACCGTTTTAATTGTTCTAATTATCATATTAGCGGCAACCCCGTTACTATACTGGATTAATAACAAGCAATCCTTTAACCACCCCGTGCAGACCGAACAGACGGCCGCCGTGAGTAGTAAGAAAAAGCAATCAATCCATCGGGTAACGAGCAGTCACCACCGGTCCACCAGTAGTGACCAGTCGACCAGTAGTACGGTTAGTCGGCAATTTTCGGCAACGAGTTCTAGCTTTAACCGGCGCCAAGGGGGTAGTCAAGCTAGTGCTAGTAGTCGGCTCAGCCAGGGTCACCAGTACGTGACGGTTCAGCGCGGAGATAGTCTTGCCCGGGTGGCCGCGCGTAACAGGATGACGGTCCAGCAACTGGCCCGTCTTAATAACATGACAGTTAATTCACCAATTCACCCCGGACAACAGGTTCGGGTACGTTAAGCAGGGAGTGTAGTTAAATTGATGAAAAATGGAATTCAAGTAGCGATCGACGGCCCGGCATCGGCCGGTAAGAGTACGGTTGCCAAGTTAGTTGCCAAGCGGTTTAAATACGTTTATTGTGACACCGGTGCAATGTATCGGGTAGTTACCTTGGCAGCTTTAGAGAAGGGCATTGCACCTGATGATACCGACCAAATCAGCCGATTGGCGCAGCAAATCAGCATTAGCTTTGCACCGGGTGACCCAGAGCAGCAGGTTTTCTTGGATGGTCGTGAGGTGACAACAGCAATTCGCCAGGCCGAAATTGACCAAAACGTGTCAGCAGTGGCAGCTATCCCGGCAGTTCGTCGCGAGATGACTAACCAGCAACGGACCATCGCTAGCCAGGGTGGAATTGTAATGGATGGTCGAGATATTGGGACGACGGTCTTGCCAGATGCCCCAGTGAAGATCTTCATGGTGGCAACGGCCTATGAACGGGCCCGCCGCCGCTATGTGGAAAACAAGGCCAAGGGGATCGCAACGGCATCGTTGGCTGACTTGCAAAAGGAAATTGAGCTCCGTGACCAAAAGGACTCATCCCGGAAGGTTTCGCCGTTAGTTCAGGCACCAGACGCGGTTCGCTTGGACACCACCGACCTGACCATTGACCAGGTAGTGGACCGAATTTCGGTGATTATCAAAAAAACTCTGAATGAATTAAGGTAAATACTGGAAAAGCAGTCACTTTTCTAGTAAAATAATAGCCAGAGTTGATTGTTGCAAGGAGGATTTTTTTTAATGGCTGAAAACAACGAAAACAAGAACGATATGTTAGAAGCGCTTGATAGCATTGAAACTGTAAAGGTGGGCGATGTTGTCAAGGGTGAAGTATTGGCAATCGATGACGATCGCCAAGCTATCGTTGGTATTAAAGATGCAGGGGTTGAAGGTGTCGTCCCTGCTAAGGAATTATCAACCAAGCCAGTTGAAGACATCAATGATGCAGTTAAAGTAGGTGACGAATTAGACTTAGTTGT
>DXAF01000072.1 GCA_019117185.1 Candidatus Limosilactobacillus intestinipullorum
AACCTACCTAAGGACCACCCGGCGCGGGATATGCAGGATACCTTCTACATCACGCCGAAGGTCTTGATGCGGACCCAGACCTCGCCAATGCAGGCCCGGATGCTGGAAAAGCATGACTTTAGCAAGGGCCCGCTGAAGATGATCTCCCCTGGTAAGGTTTACCGGCGTGATACCGATGACGCCACCCACAGCCACCAATTTAACCAGATCGAAGGGATGGTAGTTGGTAAGCACATCACCATGGCCGACCTCAAAGGAACCCTGGAAGTCGTTGCCCAGTCCCTCTTTGGCGACAAGCTCCAGGTACGGCTGCGGCCAAGCTACTTCCCATTCACCGAACCATCCGTGGAAGCGGACATCACCTGCTTTAACTGTATGGGCAAGGGTTGTGCGATCTGCAAGCACACCGGCTGGATTGAAGTGCTGGGTGCCGGGATGGTCCACCCGAACGTCTTGAAGATGTCGGGCGTTGATCCGGAAGAATACGGCGGCTTTGCCTTTGGGTTAGGTCCCGACCGGTTCGCAATGCTGAAGTACGGGGTCGATGACATCCGGAACTTCTACCAAAATGATGTTCGCTTCTTGAACCAGTTCGACGAGAAAGGATAATCTAAATGAAAGTATCATACCAATGGCTGAAAGAATACTTGGATATTGACGTTGATCCCCGTGAACTAGCCGAAAAGATCGCCCGGACCTCCGTTGATATCAATGACGTTTACTCACTAAGCGACGGTCTCAAGAAGATCGTGGTTGGTGAAGTGCAAACCTGTGAACCCCACCCTGATTCAAACCACCTCCACGTCTGCCAAGTCGACGTTGGTGAAGGGGACCCCATCCAAATCGTCTGTGGTGCACCGAACGTGGCGGCCGGTGAAAAGGTCATCGTGGCCCTCCACGGTGCCCGGATCGGTGACAACGTCAAGATCAAGCGGGGCAAGATCCGCGGTGTCCAATCCAATGGGATGCTCTGTGCCCTCCAAGAACTCGGCTTTAGTGACAAGATTGCACCCAAGGACTATGATGACGGGATCTACCTCCTGCCTGATGACGCCAAACCCGGCGACTCGGTCTTCCCATACCTGGGGATGGACGACACCATCATTGATACCGATGTAACGCCGAACCGGGGTGACATGCTAAGCATTTACGGCAATGTCAACGACATCGCCGCCTTTTACAACCTGAAGCCCCACTTCAAGGAAGTTGCCGTTAAGGAAGGGGCCGACGAACAAACCAGTGACCTGGTAGAAGCCAAAGTTGCCGATACCACGGTGGCCCCAACGTATAAGCTCCGGGTCATCAAGGATGTGCAGGTAGCCGATAGCCCACTGTGGCTGCAGATTAAGCTGTGGAACTCCGGGATCCGCCCGGTCAACAACGTGGTCGACGTGACTAACTACGTCCTCTTGAAGTACGGCCAGCCACTGCACAGCTACGACTACAGTCAATTGCCGGGCCACCAGTTTGCCGTCCGCCACGCTAAGGATGGGGAAGCCTTCACGACCCTGGACGGTGACGACCACCAGTTGATCGCCAACGACATTGTCGTGACGGCGGATGACCAACCAGTCGCCCTCGCCGGTACCATGGGTGGCCAGGGGACCGCTGTTTCTGCTTCCACCACGACGGTCGCACTGGAAGCGGCGATCTTTAACCCGATCATGGTGCGGAAGCAAGCCCGCCGGTTGGACCTCCACAGTGAATCCTCAATGCGGTTCGAACGGGGGATCAACCCGGCCACGGTTGAAACGGCCTTAAACGAAGCGGCAGAATTAATCAGCGAGCTCGCCGGTGGTAAGGTCACGAAGGGGATTGTGACCGCCAGTGAACAGCCGGCCGAAGACAAGCACATCACCTTGTCATTAGCTAAGGTGAACCACGTCCTCGGCACCGAACTTGAAATGCAGGAAGTTGTTGATATCTTTAACCGCCTGGCCTTCCCCGTGGAAACCAGTGGCGCCGACCAAGTGACCGTCACGGTACCAGCCCGGCGGTGGGACATCTTTGAAGCTGCCGACCTGTACGAAGAAATTGCCCGGATCTACGGCTACGATAACTTGCCAGCGACCCTGCCGGTAATGACCCGCAACCACGGTGGCCTGAGTCCCCGGCAAAAGTTCCTGCGGGCCACCCGTCACGACATGGAAGGGATGGGCCTGACCCAGGCGATCAGTTACTCCCTGACGACGGAAGATAAGGCTAAGCAGTTCCAAATCAGTCCCCTTGACGAACCAATGCTGCTGGACTTCCCAATGAGCTCTGACCACGTGGCCGCCCGGATGAACATCATCAGTGGCCTGCTACTCGACGTGGCCTACAACGTGGCCCGGAAGGTCGACAACGTGGCCCTCTATGAAGAAGGACGGGTCTTCTTGCCAAAGGGTGGCGAACGCCCTGAGGAACAAGAACACCTGGCTGCTGCGATCACCGGTCAAATGGTAGCCAACTCCTGGCACCGGGATGACCAGCCAGTCGACTTCTTCCAGCTGAAGGGGATCGTGGAACGGTACCTCCACAACCTCGGCATTGCTGGCCAGATTAGCTTCGTTGCTGATGACCACCGGGCTGAGATGCACCCTGGCCGGACGGCTAACATCTTGGTTGATGACCAACTGGTTGGGTTCATCGGCCAGGTCCACCCGCAGACGGCCAAGGAATACAAGATTCCAGAAACCTACGTCTTTGAGCTGAACCTGGAAGCCTTACTGGCCGCCGACAAGGTAGCTAATGAGTACCACCCAATTAGTAAGTACCCAGCGATTACCCGAGATATTGCCCTCTTGGTTGACAGCGACGTTACTAATGCCGACGTCTTGGCAATCATTAAGAAGCGGGGCGGCGCCTTCTTGAAGCACGTCCACCTCTTTGACGTTTACAGTGGCCTCCACCTGCCAAAGGGCAAGAAGTCACTGGCCTACACGTTAACCTACCAGGATGACCACGGTACGCTAACGGAAGACCAAGTTAACCAGGTCTTTGATAAGGTTACCAAGTCGTTGACTGACGACCTGTCAGCGGAAATTCGTTAAAATGGTGCTGCGGCTCGTAAATTAATCTTAGCCCCAGTCCATCAATTTAGAGACCCCAGCGTTTGCAGTTTTGAAATGCCGGGGTCCCTTTGCATACCAAAGCAGGTAACAAGATAGGAGGACGGTGAAATTATGGATGAGCAGCAGTTACGCCGGCAAAACCGGTTCGTGATCGGCCTGGTCGTGGTCCTAGTGGCCCTAGGGCTTGCAATCCACCAGTATTTTAACTATGCTCTCCGGCCGGTTGCTAGTGGCAGCCGGACCCGGGTGACGGTCGTGATCCCCAAGGGAGCCACGGATGATGAAGTCGGCACGATCCTCCAGGAAAAACGGGTGATCAAAAGTGCCTTCGTCTTTTCTTACTACCTTCAGACCCATAAGACGAGTGGGGTTAAGGCCGGGACGTTTACCCTGAACCGGTCCCTCACCGTTCCCCAGATTGCTGGCCGGTTGCAAGACAGCCAGGCGGCCAAATGGCGGTGAGTGAGTTGCCGCATTTAAAATAGTGCTGTATACTATTTCAGATTAAATTAAAAAGGGAGCAACGCAATTAATGAGTACGCAAAATAAGAAGCGACCAATTATCATCGGGGTAACTGGTGGCTCAGGTAGTGGTAAGACGACGGTTAGCCGGGCAATCTATAATGAGTTAAAGGGTCAAGACATCCAGATCATCGCCCAGGATACTTATTACAATGACCAGGCGGACATGACGATGGAAGAGCGGAAAAAGGTCAACTACGACCACCCGCTGGCCTTTGACACCGACCTCTTGATCAAGCAGCTGTCGGACCTGCGCAATAACAAGTCCATCGAGATGCCGGTCTATGACTACACTAAGTACACCCGGTCACCAGAAACGGTCCACGTCGAACCAACCGAGATCATCATCTTAGAAGGAATCTTGATCTTAGATGACGAGCGCCTGCGGGACCTGATGGACATTAAGGTCTACGTGGACACCGATGACGACATCCGGATCATTCGCCGGATCAAGCGGGACATGGTCGAACGGGACCGGTCCTTGGATTCGGTAATTAACCAGTACCTGGCGACTGTTAAGCCAATGTTCCACCAGTTTGTGGAACCGACGAAGCGCTACGCCGACATCATCGTGCCCGAGGGTGGGGAAAACCACGTTGCCATTGACCTGTTGACGACTAAGGTCCGTGACATCCTGGTCAAACGTGGCCACACCCTATAAAGTTGGTTTACAAGCAGCGCGAGAAATGGTAATGTTACCACTGAATTAAGAATGAGGAGTGAGAGTGTAATGGCTGAAGAAAAAACTTTTCCAATGACTTTGGAAGGTAAAAAGAAGTTGGAAGATGAACTTGAAGAATACAAGATGAAGCGTCGTCCGGAGGTAATCAAGCGTATCAAGATTGCCCGGAGTTACGGGGACCTTTCTGAAAACTCCGAATACGAATCCGCTAAGGACGAACAAGCAATGGTGGAAAGCCGGATTGCCCAGATTGAAAACATGCTGCAATATGCTGAAATCATTGACAACGAAGACGTTGACAAGGATGAAGTTTCAATGGGGCGGGAAGTAACCTTTAAGGAACTGCCCGATGAAGAACCAGAAACCTACTCGATCGTTGGTGAATCCGAATCGGACCCACTGAACGGTAAGATTTCCAACGAATCACCAATGGCCAAGGGCCTGCTGGGCCACAAGGTCGGCGAAGAAGTCGCAATTGAAATTCCGAGCGGGACGATGAAGGTTAAGATCCTCTCCGTGAAGTAGTTTATAAAACCGGATGAACTTGGTAGGGGCCAGGTTCATCCGGTTTGTTGTTTATTAACAATCGGGGCAAAAGTGTTGGGATTCGGCCCCGAACATGGTATAGTTAATGCTATGAAAGCACTACCATTCGGGTAGCCGATTTAAGGGGATGTTTTAGATGAAATTAATCGTAACCGACCGCGCCCACCAGTGGTTCAAAGATGAGCTGGGGTTGACCGCCGGGACGGGGATCAAGTTTTACGGGAAGACCTATGGTTATACCGAGGTCCACCACGGCTTTTCGCCGGCCTTCACCCGGGAGGACCAACCGATTGAGCCAGTACTAGCAGTGGAAAAGGACGGGGTTAACTACCACGTCGATGAATTAGACGAATGGTTCTTCAAAGACCTGGTCACGACGGTCGACTACAACCCCAAGACGGATGGTCCCATCTTCCACTTCCGGCATGAAGATGCGGACGATGGTCCTGACGTAGCGGGGATCAGTAAGGAACAAGAGGAGCACCCGGACGCATCGACGGGGGCCTCACAGCACTAACACTACCATAAGTAAAGCAGCCTTCAGCGCTCAGATTTTTCTGAGCACTGAAGGCTGCTTTATATTATTTGCTCCGTTGCCAGGGACGCTTAAGGACCACAATTGTTAGTGATAAGCTGAGAATGCTGATGATACTGCCGAGAACCAGGAACGGTGGACGGAAGTAGAGCTTGACCTGGTGGTGGCCCGGGGACATTGGAATGGCCATAAAGGTGCTCAGGACCGTCCGCGTAGCTACGGGGCGACCGTCGACCACCGCGTGCCAACCCCGGGCGGCCGGAATAGTGGTCATGAGGACCGTTTGCCGCGGCTTAAGGTCGACCGTACCCGTGATCCTGGTGCTGGAATGGTGGGTCACCTTAAGCGGCGACTGGTGGAGGGTCCGCAGGCTGGCATTAAAGGCCCGCTGGTTGAGCCAGTAGACGCTGACGTTTTGCAACCAGGCCGCCATCTTCTTCAAGCGGAGGGTCACAATGACGGGGTGGCCCTTTTGGTGGTGGGCAAGGTTGATCACCACCGTGTCCCGGTAGTTGCTGGACTGCCCAAAGGCCCGGTTGTTAACCCGAATCGAGACGTCGCTTTTGACGTTGGGCCCCAGGGTTAGGTAGTAAGAGTCGTTGGTCGGCGGGGTAAACCGGAGCTGAATATATGCCGGCTTCAATAGGTTCTCTTTCTTAAAGACCGTCCCGGTAATCTGCTTGGCCGCTTGAACATTGACGAAGCGGACCGCGGTGAAGTTTTGCACGGTGAAGAGTGGCTGGTTGACGGGCCGGCCCGCTAACGCCTGCATGATTTGTGACTGGTAGTTCAGCGGGTCCAGGGTCGTGTGGGCGAGGTAGAGGATCTCACGGTTGGCCCCGAAGGCAAATGGCAGGGCTGCGCTGTTCTTCTTGATCACAATTTTGGATGTAAAGGCGGTGACCGGTTGCCGGTTCCAGTCGGGCCGGTAGCCGGAGATTGGCATCTGGGCCGTCCGCGGGTCCCGCTTGCTCATCGTGTATTTGAACCCGAGCAGCGCGTCGGTCACCTGGGTACCGTTTGCGTAAGTTACAAACCCATCCCCGGCTGGCTGGCCGATCGCCCCCATGAAGTTGGGGATCGCCGGCTCCAGGGTTGAACCAAAGTGGTCGCCGGAGTTGAAGTCCCCCTGGAAGGGGTCGTCCTTGGTCCGGGTAAAGGTCTTCGCCACCCGGTAGAGTCCGTGGTCATGCACCTTAACCTGATGGCTGGCCTGGTCGAGCTGGCTGGTGTAATTGGCAAACTCACCCTGGGAGACGTAGGCGAGGTTATTGAGGCTGGTGTAGGCACTCGTGGTGACGTCACAGATGATCAGGCAGGTCAACAGCAGCTCGTACAGGCGGGGGGAATCGCGCCGGGGGATGGCCAAGCAGACGATGCTGATGATAGCAAAACTTAACCCGATGACCCGCTGGCTAGTGGACAGGTAGGATAACTTCAGCTGGCTAACGTAGGCAAAGATCCCGGCCACGATGACCAATAGGAGAACTGCTAGTCGGCGGCTTAACTGGTAGCCCGGCTGGATCGTCTTGGCGGCCAGCAGAATGCACCAGCAGCTAAATAGGAAGGAAAAGCGGTAGGGGTACCAGACCGGAAACTGCCCCGCGTGCCAGAGCAGGTCCAGCGGCTCGTAACAAAACGAGAGTAAGAAGAAGAGGGTGACCAACAGGGCCACCAGTCGTTGCTGCCACTTGACGCGGTGGTTGAAGAAGTACAAGAGCGCCCCGATCATCAAGAGTGCCCCGATGTAGTAGTTGGGTTGGCCCTTGGGCATCTGGTCAAAGTTAAAGGAGCCCGGGACCAGCTTTGCGAGCATCTTGAAGGGGAAGTATTCCCACCGGCTGCGGATAACGTTTTCCGTATAGGTTCCCTTGCTTTGGGCCAGGGCATAGATGGTTGGCAGCAGGGTGACGGCTGCAATCCCGGCCGCCGCCAGAGACGACAGGCAGTAACGCAAGAATGCCCACCCCCGCTGGCGCCAGTTAGCCAGGGTCGGGAGCTGCCAGGCAACGACCAGGACTGTGAACAGGCAGATCATCCAGGCCATGTAGTAGTTGTCGACCATCATCACGGCGAGCCAGGCGATGTAGGTTCCCGGCTGGCCGTGGTGGAGGAGCTTTAACAGCCCCCAAATAATTAGCGGCAGGATCACGAGGGCGTCGAGCCAGAGCATGTTGAGCTGGTTAGCGATCATCCAGCCATTCATGGCGTAGGCGGTGCTAAAGGCCCAGATCCGCGGCCCAGCTTGCCAGCCAGTCTTATCCAGCAGCCAGGCAAAGTTCAGACTCGCTAGGCCGTAGCGGAGGAGTAAGATCAGCATGATCCCGGCGGTTAACGACCGTCCCGGGAAGAAGAGGAGTAAGAGGTTGAGGGGGCTAAACAGGTAGTAGGCGTTGGTCCCCCACATTTCACCGCCGAGGCCCTTGCTAAATGAATAGAAGAGACTGGTGGGGTGGTGGAGAAGAGCGGCCCGCAGGTAGGCGAAAAAGTCCACGTATTGCTGGCCGAGGTCGACCGTTAAGAGGCTACTCGGACCAAACGGCGCCATCTGCCGGCCGATAAAGTAGCCCCCCATCAATAGGAAGGGGATTAAGAAACTGACCGTGAGGAGAATTAAACGTTGATGTTTTCGATAAATAGCTCGCACTAATTAGCGCTCCTTTGCATTTTAGAAATACCCCAATATTATATAACGGAAAATATGATTAAATGGTGACGGAAATTAAAATTAAGTAAATCCCCGGCAAAGTTATTCATTTTTGGGCCAATTAAGAGTATCATTTTCCTGTTAGTAGTGCTCACTGGGCCTGCGCACCAAGCTAAAATTTGTTAAAATAGTATTCACTACAATGAAGGAGAATGTTGATCCGGTGAAAATTTTTGATCGAATGAGGAACGCCCTTAGTTCCCGTAGCAATAAAAAGAATCGAAATGCCCAATCAATTATCCCGTTTCGGTTGAACTTCTTATTGTGGGTAGTGGGGATCTTACTGTTGGCACTCGCCGCCCGCTTGTTCTACCTGCAAGTCCTCAATGGGACGGCTTATAAGGCGGAAGTTAAGCGGTCAGATACCACGATCCAGACTAACAACGTTCAACGGGGGATGATCTACGACTCACAAGGCAAGGTCATCGTCGGTAACCAGACCCACCAGGCCATTACCTACACCAAGGGGTCGAACGTCACTAGTGATGAACTGTACCGGGTGGCCAACCGGTTGGGTCGCTACGTATCTGTCTCGAACAAGAACTCCCGCCTCACGAAGCGGAACCAGGAAGACTACTACCTGGCTGACAAGAGCCGGTTGAAGCAGGTGTTAAAACACGTGAAGACTTCCCAGACCGACTCGGATGACGACAAGTACGACAAGGCCTTGAAGTACTTGAGCGCCCACCCCGCGAGCTGGGAATTGACAAAGCAGCAAAAGAACAATGCCCGGATTTACGCCGCAATGAGTGGGGCCTACTCACTGTCCACCACTTACATTAAGGAGACCGGGGTCACCGCTAAGGAACTGTCCGAGGTTGGTGAACACCTGGGCCAGATGCCGGGGGTTAAGATTGGGACCGCCTGGACGCGGAACTACCCTCAAGGAAAGGAAATGCAGGCTTTGACCGGTGGCGTTTCGACGACCGGGCTGCCGAGTGACGAGGTTAACTCGCTCCTGTCCCAAGGTTATTCCCGTAACGATAGTGTTGGTCAGAGCTACCTGGAAAAGGGCTTCCAGGCCACGTTGGCCGGTTCCAAGTCCCAGACGGAGGTGACGACCAACGGTAACGACGTGACGAAGGAAAAGGTGAAGTACCCTGGTAAGAAGGGGGACAACCTGGTCCTAACTATTAATTCCAAGTTCCAAAAGCAGGTTCAACAGATCCTGGAACGAAACTACGCCGCCGCCGGGAACGCCTACTCCTCCGGTGTCTATGCCGTGGTAATGAACCCTAATACCGGGGCCGTCTTGGCGATGGCCGGGATTAGCCGGAACACCAAGACCGGTAAGCAGACCACCAACCCAATCGGGGCGATTAACCAGCCGATTACGATGGGGTCGGTTGTGAAGCCGGCGACCGTGATGGGCGGGTTAATGAGTGGGGTAATTACCCCCGAAAACAGCACCTTGGTTGATAAGCCAATCCGGGTTAACAGTACGCAGAAGAGTTCATGGTTTAACCACAATGGTGGGGCCAACATGGCGGTAGACGCCGCAACCGCCCTGGAAGTTTCGTCGAACTCCTACATGATGCAGATTGCAATGAAGGAAGGAAAGATGGACTACACGCCGGGCATGCAGGTAACCATGAAGCC
>DXAF01000073.1 GCA_019117185.1 Candidatus Limosilactobacillus intestinipullorum
GATAAACTTGTAACCAGTAGATGAATCTTCGAATACTACTGGGTGGTAATCTGGATGAATTCCTTGTTTCATAACTTTATACGCTCCTTTTGCCATGAATCATTGCCTGAAACATAGATAATCAACCCTAACAGAATAACATGAATCAATTATCAGTGCAACCCACCTAGCTGATTTTCACTGAAGAATCGTCCTCAATAGAAACATTAGCGTGAAGACGGTTAAGCTTCCAGACAATCCGATCATACCCCCGGAGGATATTCCCGGCATTGTTGATAACCGTGGTCCCTTCAGCCATCAAGCCAGCGATGGTCAAGGCCGCACCAGCCCGGATCTCGCCAGCACTGACGTTGGCACCATGTAAGTGGTCAGTGTGCTTGACGACAATTGTTCCGTCATGGGCCTCAATTTGCATTCCCATCTTTTGCAATTCAGGGACGTGCTTAACCCGTTTCGGGTAGATCGTATCAACAATCACACTATCACCATCTGCTAATGACATTAATGGTGTTAACGGCTGCTGCAGGTCGGTTGCAAAACCTGGGAACGGCATCGTCTTGACGTGGACTGGCTTTAGTGACGTCGTCTTTGGTACATAAATCTTATCACTATCGATTTGGAGGTTGACGCCCATCTCAATCATCTTACTTGTAAATGATTCAAGGTGTTCTGGAATCACGTTGTGAACCATCACACCATCACCAAGCGCCGCCGCAAGGGCCAAGTAGGTCCCGGATTCAATCCGGTCGGCAATAATGGTGTGTGTATTCATCGACTGCAGGGTATCAACACCGGTGATGCGGATCGTATCAGTCCCCACACCCCGGATTTTGGCCCCCATATTGTTTAAGAAGGTTGCCAGGTCAATAATCTCTGGTTCACGGGCCGCGTTCTCAATTACGGTGGTCCCTTCGGCACGGACAGCAGCTAAGATCGCGTTAATGGTTGCACCGACAGACACCATATCCATAAAGATCCGGGTACCGTGAAGACCATTGGCGGCTTCCAAATGAACCGTCCCGTTATTTTCACTCACGGTGGCGCCGAGGGCCTTGAACGCCTTCAGGTGCTGATCAATTGGCCGCGGCCCAATATTATCCCCACCAGGGAAGGTTAAAGTTGCACGGTGAAAACGCCCTAATAATGCGCCCATAAAGTAATAAGATGCTCGTAAGCTCTTGATCGCTTTACTTGGAAGTTCAGCTTCGATGATTTGGGTTGGGTCAATGTCTAACACGCCGTGGCTAAACTCTGACTTAACGTTCATTGACTTTAAAATGATCATCAGATTGTGAACATCCAAGATGTCAGGCACAGTATCAAACTGCACTGGCGTATCCGCTAAAATTGCGGCCGGAATTAACGCAACGGTACTGTTCTTCGCCCCACCGATGGTTACCTCACCCGAGAGTCGGTTTCCTCCTTGAATGATCATTCTTTTCATTTCCGTGTTTCCTCACTTAAATTGGTTAATTTCATAATTGTTTTTAAATTTTAGGTATTGTTAGTAAACAATCAATAGTAATGATAATTAATTATTTATTAAATTACAACCTTTTACAAGTAATCTTAAGGAAATTAAAAGGGAGCGCTGTTTTTTACCAGCTCCCCCTAATCTTGCTCTAATTTTTACGTTAAATTACTTTTCAGCCGCTGCCTTAACAAAGGCCGCAAATAACCCTTCAGGACGGTTAGGACGTGATAGGAATTCCGGGTGGTACTGAGCAGCCACAAAGAACTTCTTATCCGGTAATTCTACCACCTCAACCAGGTTACGGTCGGGGTTAACCCCGGAAACCACGAGGCCGTGATCCTCCATCTCTTGCCGGTAGGCATTGTTAAATTCGTACCGGTGCCGGTGCCGTTCACTAATCATCGATTGGTTATCGTACGCTGCGGCTGCAACCGTTCCAGGCTTCAACTTACATGGGTACGCACCGAGTCGTTGCGTACCACCCATGTCTTCCACATCCTCTTGGTCCGCCATCAGGTCGATAATGTTGTGGGCAGTATTCGGGTCAAATTCAGTTGAGTTGGCATCTTGGTAACCAAGAACGTCCCGGGCAAACTCGATGCAAGCGGTCTGCATCCCTAAACAGATCCCCAAGTATGGAACGTCATTTTCTCGCGCGTACTTAATCGCCGTGATCATCCCTTCAACACCACGGTTACCAAAGCCGCCAGGGACCAGGATTCCATCGTAATCTTTTAACGTCTCGTCAACGTTGTCTGATGTGATGTTTTCCGCATTAAAGTGGTCAATCTTAACCTTTGCATTAACCGGGTAGCCAGCGTGGCGCAAGGCTTCGTTAACCGAAATGTATGCATCCTGGAGGTCGGTGTACTTCCCAACCATGGCAATCTTGACCGTCTTAGTCAACTCGTTTTCAATGTGGTTAACCATGTTGGTCCACTCCCGCATGTCAGCAACCGGCACGTCCAAGTCAAAGTGGTCCACCACCAGTTGGTCCATGCCCTGCTTTTGGAGGTTCAACGGAATTTCATACAGGGTGTTGACGTCCAATGATTCAATAACCGCCTTGGGGTCCACGTCACAGAAAAGGGCAATCTTCTTACGCATTTCATCGGTAATCGGCTTTTCCGTCCGCACAACCAGGATGTTAGGCTGGATCCCCAGGCCACGCAATTCACGAACACTGTGCTGGGTTGGCTTGGTCTTCATTTCACCAGCGGCCCGTAAGTACGGCACCAGGGTCGTGTGAATGTAAAGCACGTTTTCTGGCCCGACTTCTTCACGCATTTGCCGAATCGCTTCCATAAACGGTTGGGATTCGATATCACCAACGGTCCCACCGATTTCGGTGATCACCACTTCGGCGTCCTTACTTTCACCGGCCCGCTTGATCTTGTCCTTAATCGCGTTGGTAATGTGTGGAATTACCTGAACGGTCCGGCCCAAATAGTCGCCCCGCCGTTCCTTGCGGAGGACTTCGGAGTAGATCTTACCAGTAGTGACGTTAGAATACTTATTTAAATCATTATCAATAAAACGTTCATAGTGACCAAGGTCCAAGTCGGTTTCGGTCCCGTCATCGGTAACGAACACTTCACCGTGTTGGTAAGGGCTCATCGTGCCGGGATCCACGTTGATGTATGGGTCAAACTTTTGGATTGCGACTTTTAATCCCCGGTTTTTCAGCAAACGGCCAAGGGATGCCGCAACGATCCCCTTTCCTAATGATGAAACAACCCCACCAGTTACAAAAATGTACTTCGTCATTGCGTTACTACTCCTTTTTTTAATAGTCTCAGGTGCTGGCAAAATAAGAAAAGCTCCCCATTTCAACTGAAATAGGGAGCTCCTTATTTTTACGAACTTCGTAGCCTGTGCTATTTTACAGGCGCCCAAGAAAGATAATACAAGGTCCGCTGACAATAGTCAAGCTTCACGCAAGGAATTATTCGTCATCCTCGTCGTCATCATCATCTTCATCATGTAGTTCAGACAACTGATCTTCGATGCTGTCGTCGAGTTCGTCGTCATCGTTAAACTCGTCATTTTCCTCATCGTAATTATCGTCGTCATCACTACTGTTATCATCGTCTTGGTCATCCAGGTCATCATCTTCTGGATCATCATTGTCATAGTCGATAACATCGTCATCGTCATTGGAGTCTGCCAAGAAGGCGTTAACCTTACGACGCTTCTTCTTTGGACGATCTTCTTCGTCCTCACTTTCACCAACCGTTGCTTCATCGATTGATTCAAATGGGTACCACGCCCGCAGGCCCCAGGTATTGTCACCAAGGGAAATAAAACTGCCGTCAACGTTCAAATCAGTATAGAATTGAGCAAGCCGTTCCCGAATTTCCTCATCACTCTTGCCCAGGTATTGTTGAATCTCATTGGTTAGGTCTACAAACGCCATTGCTTCTCCATGGTGAGCTAAGATAGCGTGTGCCACCTCAACCATTGAAAGTTCTGATTTGTCTTGGCCGTCAAAAACCTTTAATTCCAAATTGGTGCACATCCCTTCAAAAAGTCTAAACTACATCTTACAATATTAAACCGTAAATTGCAATTGAAGGTAGTAGGTTCCCACAATTTGTTCCTTAGTACTAAGGGTATATTCAACGATCATTCTACCTGCTGGAATTGCCGGATCAATTTTCTTATCCAGCCGCGCCGTTTTAACCATGAGGCGGATAATACCATAATCGGTTCGGTAACGAGTATCAGTGGGAGCCATGGGGTCAAAGTTAAGCCGTGTCTGTACGTCACCCGCACGGTGTAAGTGAACCTGGTCATCCAGGCGAAATTGGACGGGGGTTGCCTGGTTACCCTGGTGTTCAATGTAGCGTAAGTAGTACTTACCATTGAGTTCGACAAAGGTACCTTTTTCAGCAAAATCAAACCGCTCTGACTGACCATCTTGTTGAATGGTACTGGTGAGGTGGACACGGACTGGTGTCATTTTCTTAATTGGAAATTCCTCCCTTCATTGATAAATTATAGTTCCAGCATTATTATACTGAACTCCCGATAAAAAGGTCACCAATTCGCATTAATTCATGCTAGTTTCTTGTATAATACTAGTGTGTAAATCTTATTATAAAGAAGAGTTTTAAAATGAATGATTTTAGACAACAAACTGTTGCAGAGCTTGCACAACCGCTTCGCCCCGCAAACAACCTGACATCCTTTATCTACACCAACGCCCTCCTGCGTAGTAGTACCGCAATGACAACCCCACTACTTCACTTTTGGACGCTTGATCGGACCGTGATCCTGGGATTAAAGGACCAGCGACTCCCCCACCTGGCCGCCGCCTTGGACCTACTTCAGCACCGGGATTACCACTATTTCATGCGTAATTCAGGCGGGCTAGCCGTGGTTAGTGATGACGGTATTTTAAACTGCTCCCTCTTTTTCCCCTGGCATCTTGAAGAGCACCAGCTGACGATTGATGAAGCTTACCAGCGAATGATTACCGTTATTCAAGTCGCTTTTCCTGAGCTGACTATTTCGACTGGCGAAGTAACCCACTCGTATTGCCCCGGGACCTTTGACGTCCAAGTCAACGAGCAAAAGATCGGCGGAATTTCCCAGCGGCGCAGCCAAGTGGGGGTTGTCGTCATGCTCTATCTCAGCATTTGTGGTCCCCAGATTAAACGGGGCGAGTTAATCCGGGACTTTTACGCTGCCGGGCTTGGCAACCAGCCTAACAAGTGGCACTTCCCCGATGTATGGCCAACGGCAATGACCACCGTTGCCGACCTGCTCCACCAGCCACTGACGGTCCAAGAGGCCCAGTACCGTCTCGAACACGTCTTCAAACACCGGAATAATGCCGCCTTTGACCAACTTACTTGGCAACCCCAATTCATCAAATATTTGAACGACGAACGACTCACCATCACTAAACTGCAGAATCGTTTGACAAAGGAGGACTAGGACGTGGACTTTAACGATGCCAAACTGCCTCGCGAGAAGGTCTTTCGTGACCCGATCCACGGTCAGATTATTGTCGATAACCAGATTATTTTAGACCTGATTAACACACCCGAGTTTCAGCGGCTGCGCCGGATTAAACAGCTGGGCACCTCCTCTTTCACCTTCCACGGTGCAGAACACTCCCGCTTCGGCCACTGCCTGGGGGTGTATGAAATTACCCGGGAAATGTGTAATTACTTCCAACGAAATTACCCGAGTATGAACCCCGGCGACGGCCTTTGGGACGACCGTGAACGGCCGATTGCCCTGTGTGCCGCCCTCCTCCATGATCTCGGGCACGGGCCCTATTCGCATACCTTCGAACACATTTTTAAAACTGACCACGAACAGATTACCCGGCAACTGATTACTAGCCCGGAAACTAACATTAACCGGATCCTACGTCAGGTTTCGCCAGACTTCCCCCACCAGGTTGCAAGCGTGATTGACCACACCTACGCTAACCAGCAGGTTGTCCAAATGATCTCCAGCCAGGTCGATGCGGACCGGATGGACTACCTCCAGCGTGATTCATACTATACCGGAACTAACTACGGTAAATTTGACCTCGACCGCGTTCTCCACGTCATGCGGCCGGTTAAGGGGGGGATCGCCTTTGAAATTTCAGGGATGCACGCGGTTGAAGATTATATCATCAGTCGTTTGCAGATGTACCTACAAATTTACTTCCACCCGGTTTCACGATCAATGGAGGTTATCTTAGACCACCTGTTGATGCGGGCTAAGTATATCTATGAACATCCCAATGACTTTGAACCTGAATTCACCCCCCACATGCTAATGCCCTTTTTCAACCACCGGTTTACCTTAGACGACTACCTGGCACTCGACGACGGGGTCCTCACGACCTACTTTAACCACTGGACCCACTCGCGCGATGACATTTTAAGCGACCTTGCCCGCCGTTTCCTCTACCGGCGGCCATTCAAATCGGCCATCTATGACCAGCATTCGGCAAGTTTCTTACCCAAGCTACGGGAGCTCATCCAGACGGCCGGCTTTAATAGTAACTATTACACCGCCGTCAACGATAGCTTCAAGCTACCCTATGACACCTATAATCCACAAGATTCGAACCCCCAGACGCAGATTGAGTTGGTCCAACCCAACGGTGACTTCGTGGAGCTATCCCAAGTTTCGACCCTGGTTGCCAGCGTTTCGGGGCGGGAAGCCGGTGATCAGCGCTTCTTCTTCCCCAAAGAAATGCTAGAGGAGCACCAGGATATCGAAATTTTCGAACCAATCTACGAACAATTTCAAAGCTACATTCAAAACAACCACATTATTAATCCAAAGGAGACAAACCATCATGACAATTAAAATGGTCGCAATCGACATTGACGGGACCTTAATTAATGACCAGCGTGAAATTACGCCGCGAACCGTCGCGGTAATCAAAAAGGCCAGTGCAAAGGGCGTTAAAATCGTCCTTTGCACTGGTCGCCCCATGACGGGGGTCCGCGCCTACCTTGACCAACTAGGTCTTAACAACCGCGATGATGAATACGTTGTTAGTTTCAACGGTGCCTTGGCCCAAACAACGAGCAAGAAGGTGATGGTCGACGATAGTATTTCGTTTAATGACTACGTCGACTGGGAAAATTACTGCCTAAAGTCTGGCATCCACTCCCAGATCGAAACCCGTGACTACATTTACACCACGAACCAAAATCTGAGCTACTACACCATCTACGAATCAGAATTAGTTTCAATGCCCGTCCGCTACCGGTCACTAGACGAGATGGCACGGATCCAAGACCAATACATAATCGCTAAGGCCATGATGGTCGATAACAAGGAGAAGATTGACCAAGCGTGGGCCAACCTGCCCCAAGAGCTGGCAGACCGCTTCTCCATTGTCCGCAGCGAAGACTTCTACCTCGAATTCATGCATAAGTCAGTCAGCAAGGGAAACGCCTTAAAACGCCTCTGTGCGGAACTAGACCTGACCGCCAGTGAAGTACTGGCACTGGGAAATGCCCAAAATGACAACTCAATGATCGAATTTGCCGGTACTGGGGTCGCAATGGGTAACTCCGTCTCCAAGACACTCGCCATCGCCGACGACGTTACCGCCGATAACAACCATGATGGTGTCGCTGCCGCAATTGAAAAGTACGTCTTTTAAGAACAATTAGCGGTACGCTAATATTAATTAAACGTTATTGCCTGAGGACCATTTAAGGTGCCCAGGCATTTTTTAATTGTGGTACCGGTATGGCAGTCAGTAAAGTAGTATTCCTCACGGTCCCGGTCGAAGACAGCCCGGTAGTGGGTATAGTTATTGCGGTGGCGGTCAGTCTGGGGAACCGTCACCCGGGTTAAGAAGCGTTGCATCGCGGTAACTGACCGTGGCGTCGCTTGCCACCGTTCCAGTGCGGCACGCTGAAATCGCTCAACTGAATTACCACCGGTCGGCCACGGACCGTAGTAGGTCGCCGTAACCTGCTCATTAAACCAACGGCCACCTAACCCCAGCCGGCGGTTTAGCCGCGCTACCTGGTCATCAAAAATCGGCGTATTAGTTAAAGCCCCCACCGGATTTACCCGGACGTGCAACCGGCCGGCTAAAGGCTCAACCAGGTAGGTCCCCGTTCGATCCTGGAGCAACCAGTGAAAGGGGTAGTTATTTCCATCATACCAAGGGGCGCCCACCACCGTGACCCTGCTGAGACTGGCGGCTAGTTCCGCAACGGAAGAACAGTTACCCAGCACCCAGGTAATAAAGTCCTGGGGAGTCAGCGGAAGCGTCCCCCACCGGACCTGCGACGCATACCGCGCAGCAACGGGGAAAAACAGTTCAGCACAAAGCACTCCTGCCGCATTGACACCATCGCCAATCAGATAGTGCCCACTAAAGTGCCGCATCCCACCAAGGATCCGGTACCGGTTCACCACCACCTGCTGGGTACGGGCCGGCTGCCATTGAAAGCCGGCGGGGAGGTAGGTAAGGTGCCACGGCGTTCGTGGTGGGAAGTCCATTGTCCGCCCGAAAAGCCGGGATGTCGTCATTACAGTACACATTTCATCAACCCCTCCATATTAAAAACGGTCCCAATCGACCGGATAACCCCGGTAGATAGGGACCAATAGTGCTGGGCAGTATTTAGGCTCCCCAGTTCACCTTCTATTTACCTTAACTAAGCTTAGTAACGGCTCCCGATTGGCTGTTGTATTGGTAAATCCCAACCAGGTTAGCAACAGTGTTATCGTCATTACTACGCCGCACTTCAAACTTGTAGGTGTTACCAGACTTACCCGTTTGGACAATTTGGTAACCCTTATCACCGCTGAAGCCCATCTTATTAGCAAACTCAACTACTACGTCATCATTAGTTTGGTCAGTGGAACTCTGACTAGCACTCGTCTTACTACTGGATGACTTACTAATTGCTTGGCTGCTAGTTGCACTTTCTTTTTGTGCTTTAGAAACCTTGTCTTGAAGGTCACTATAGGCATCACGCATTGCTGGACTCGTCGACTTTTGTTCCTTAAGGGTTGCCGATGCGGTAGCATAATCCCCACTCTTGTAGGAATCGCGTGCACTCATGTAATTTTGTAAGTCTGTCGCAAGATTATCTTCTTGCGTTGACCGGTTATCAACACTATTTAGACGGTTATATGCCGCCTGGTAGTTCTCGTTACGAATCAACTTGTTGGCTGACCGGTAAGCCTTACTACCATTGTAAGTAGTCTTGGCTGAGCGAACAGATGAACTGCTCGATGAGGTCGTAACCGCATCGTGGTGGCCACAGGCGGCAAGCGTCAACGCAAGTAGCACTGCTGTTGAACCAGTGATCACCTTGTTAAATAATTGTCTGTTTTGCATGTTATCCTCCTTAACTACTGCTAACTTATTATATCATGAATTGCTACTTCCCTTCAAAATCTTAAGAAGACCATAAGAAGTGGGCGAGACTGGCGTACATATAATTGTGACATAACTCCCCCACAAAGAGAAAATACTACAATAGAGTACACAAAGGAGCCTTTAGCGTTCGAAAAATCCGTGTGCTAAAGGCCCCTTCGTGCTTTTTAAAGCTAACTATTTAATTTTTTCCGCACTTTGAAAGACTTGCTTAAACAGCGGACTAACTGGCCGGTTTTCATTGATCCGCTTAATTGCGGCAGCAATCAACGGAGCAACCGAAACCTGCTTGATCTTAGCAATCTGCTTTTCCTTTGGCAGCTTGATTGAATCAGTTACGACCACTTCCTTGAGCGGTGACTTTTCCAACCGTTCAATGGCTGGGCCGGAAAGCACTGCGTGGGTACACGATGCATAAACTTCCTTTGCACCGGCATCAATTAGGGCCTGGGAACCCAACGTAATCGTCCCCGCCGTGTCAATCATGTCGTCAATCATAATGCAGGTCTTGCCCTTGACGTCACCAATGATGTTCATCACCTGAGCAACATTGGCCCGTGGCCGCCGCTTGTCAATAATGGCAATTGGCGTCTTCAAGAACTCGGCCAGGGCCCGGGCCCGGGTAACACCACCGTGGTCGGGGGAAATTACAACGGCGTTTTCCGCCACCCCTTCCTTGATGAAGTACTCAGCTAACAGGGGGGCCCCCATCAGGTGGTCAACCGGGATATCAAAGAACCCTTGAATTTGCGCCGCATGGAGGTCCAGCGCAATTACCCGATCAACACCAGAGTTTTGCAGCATATTGGCTACCAACTTGGCAGTAATTGGTTCCCGACTTCGGGCCTTACGATCTTGTCGTGCGTAACCATAGTATGGCAGTACCACGTTAATGGTCTTTGCACTAGCCCGCCGGAGTGCATCAACCATGATTAGCAGCTCCATTAAGTTATCATTTACTGGCGCTGACGTTGATTGGATAACGTAAACGTTGTCACCACGGACACTTTCTTCGATGTTGATTTGAATTTCACCATCGCTAAAACGGTCAACTGACAATTTACCAAGCTCAATTCCAAGGTGTTGAGCAATCTTTTCTGCTAACGGCCGGTTGGAGTTTAAAGCAAATAATTTCAAGTTAGAATCAGTGTTAGACTGTGTCATTAGATCCTCCGGAAGTTTAAGTAAGTCTCGCCATATTGGCTTTTTGTCTATCCCTATCTATGATATAGAGCCCACAATTAAAAAGCAAGCAAAAGTCGGCTTACCACGGTAGCTTCTTGGCGTAATCCTTCTTATTGGTCTGCCGTGCCCGGGCAATTGCCATGTCATATTGGGCAGTGCTGTCCGTAATGGTTGAGCCCGCTGCAATAAAGGAATCCTTTGCAATGTTAACCGGCGCAACTAAGTTACTATTGCTGCCAATAAATGCGTGATCGCCAACATTGGTATGGTGTTTGTTTGTACCATCGTAGTTGACAAAGACCACTCCACAACCAACATTAATGTTTTTGCCCAGAGTGGCATTACCAATGTAAGTCAGGTGACCGACCTTTGTACCGGCACCAATGTAGGCCTTCTTAACTTCACAGAAGTTACCGATGTGAACGTTCTCGCCAATTTCGGCTTCGGGACGGAGGTGGCTGTTCGGGCCAATATCGCTACCGTTGTGCATCTCCGCTTCTTCCAGCGTCGAGGACGTTACCTTAACGCCGTCGTGGATGGTTGAATCGACAATCCGTGAGCCCGCACTGATGTAGCAGTCATCGCCAATCGTTGTGTGGCCCTTTAAGACGACATCGCCTTCCAAAACGGTATCCTTACCCAACTTCACGTCAGCGTCAATATAGGTAGTCGCCGGGTCGATCATCGAAACACCTTCCTGCATCCAGTGTTTGTTGATCCGTTCCCGCATCACCCGGTTAGCCTTAGCAAGGGCAATCCGGTCGTTGACCCCCATTGATTCATCAAAGTCCGCCATCTTGTAGGCCGTGACGATTTCGCCTTCCTGCTTCAAAATACCGATAACGTCAGTCAAGTAGTATTCACCCTGGTGGTTATCGTTATTGATCTTCTTTAATGCCGCAAACAACTTCTTGTTGTCAAAACAGTAGACTCCGGTGTTAACTTCCTTGATAGCCTTTTCTTGAACGGTGGCGTCCTTTTCTTCCACGATTCGTTCAACAATTCCGACGTCATTACGGATAATCCGGCCATAGTCTGTCGGGTCCGGTGCCACCGATGTGAGGATCGTAACCGCCGCGTGCCGCTGTTCGTGGTAGGCAAAGAGCTTTTCAAATGTATCCGCAGTAAAGAGGGGCGTATCACCACTGACAACGATCGTTTCGCCGTCCTCGTTACCTAACAGGTCCTCAGTCTGCATTACCGCGTGGCCAGTACCAAGCTGTTGCTTTTGCAATGCGTACCGGGTCCGGTGGCCGAGGGCATCCTTAACGGTTTCCGCACCAAAGCCGACAACGGTAATGATCGTGTCGATCTTGGCCTTCTCCAGCTGGGTCAAGACGTGGTCGACCATCGTCTTGCCACATACTTGGTGTAACACCTTGTAAAGCTTTGACCGCATCCGGGTTCCCTTCCCGGCTGCTAAAATAATTGCATTTCTCTTTCCCATACTTAATTTTCCTTTCCAAACACTGTTTCCATAAAGTTACCAGGACGGGCGCTGATCGTCTTATGGTCACCGTCTTCGGCATCAACCTTTACCAAGGACGTACAGTTGTCGACTAACCGCTTGCCACTAGTCGTCCCTTCGGCCAGGACTGTCATCCCCACGAGGTTCGCGTCAAATTCCTTAATCAGTGAGTGCATCCCGTTGAGGGTGCCGCCCCCCTTAAGGAAGTCGTCAACTACTACTACATTCGCACCAGCGGAAAGGGTCCGCCGGGACAATTCCATCTTCTTAATCCGCTTTACCGAACCAGAAACATAGTTAACGCTGACCGTGGGCCCCTCAGTAATGTGCGAGCTATTCCGGACAATTACAAACGGCTTATTCATGTACATAGCAGCCGCCTGCGCAATCGGAATCCCCTTCGTTTCCACCGTCATCACCACGTCGACATCTTGGTCCACGTACTGGGTAGCGATTAGTTGCCCCACCTTATGCAAGATGTCTGGCCGACCAATCAAGTCCGACAGGTAAACGTACCCCCCTGGCAAGAAGCGGGTATCATCATCAACTTCCTTTACCAGGTCGGCAATCGCCTGTTCGGCGTTTTCTTTGGAGTAAAACGGCGTCAAAACTGCCCCACCACTTGCACCGGGGATGGTCTCTAAGCGCCCTTCACCCCAACTTTGAAAGGTATGCTTAATGATACTTAAATCTTCACTGATCGACGACTTAGCCGATCCATAGCGTTCACTAAAGAACTTCAGTGAGACTAACGTTCGGGGGTGCTCCAAAAGGTAGTGGGTCATGTCGACCAGCCGGTTACTTCTTCGTACTTTCATTATCGTGCTGTCCGCCTTTCCAAAAAATGGGTTAATACATGTTGATTCTACCATAAAATGTTCGGCTTTTGGCATAAAATAACAAAAAGCGCGAAACCGGCTTTCTTGTCCGGTCCCGCGCTAAACTAAAAAATCTTTAATTTGCCTCAACTGAGTTTTGGTAGATTAACGCAATTACGTAAATAACGACCTCAATCAAGGCGATAAAAAAGCTCACCGGCCAGTTCGTCAGGTAGCCCAGCAAAAGCCCGGTCCAGGTTCCCAACAGGGCAAAAATAATCGCTAAACCAACCATTTTCGCCACCCCGTGGGTAAAGTACTTGGCACTGGCCGCCGGGATGGTCAACAGGATAAAGATCAATAGTGAGCCAACAATCTGGGCCGCCACACTGACGCTTAACGCCAGCAAAACTAAAAAGACTACCGAAACCACCGTTTGGTTAGTCCCACTAACCTGGGCACCGATGGCATCAAACGAAGAAAACTTTAACTGCCGATACATAATCAGAATTACTAAGAAAACCGCGAGGGAAAGCAGGATTAGCTGGTGAACCTCCCCGGCACTAATCCCCACGACGCTTCCGAAGAGGATGCTGGTTGCCGAGCTTGCACTCTGACTGCTCAGTGATAAGAAAAGAATCCCCAAGCCAATGAACAACCCCGAAACAGCACTGATTACCGCCTCCCGCCGGGACTCCTTAATGCTCATCTGGCCAACTAAAACGGAGCTTAAAACGGTAAACAGCAACATCCCGTTTAAGGGGGCCCAGCCGGCAAAGACCGCAAATGAGGCCCCGGCAAAGCCAATTTCTGATAGGGTGTGGGTTAAAAAGGAGAGTTGCCGAGCCACCACAAAGACACCGACAATCCCGCTAATAATTGCGATAAAGGTACTAGCCACAAACGCGTGACGCATAAAGGCAAGGGTTAACATTACTGGGCCGCCTCCTCTTTTAACTGGTCAAGTTCGTCAATTGAGCCTGTCGCGTAGCCATCCTTCGTCATGTGCAGGTAGCGGGTACCATAATGGCGCGCTAAATCCCAATCGTGAGTAATGAACATTACACTTAACCCGCTTTGCTGAAAGCGACTGACAAGGTCCAGTAGGTTGTACTTCATCTCATTATCAAGGCTGGCCGTGGATTCATCGAGAATTAGTAGCCGGGGGTTAGGTAGCAAGGCCTGGGCCAAGTACGCCCGCTGTTTTTCACCACCCGATGCTAGTCCTAACGGCCGGTTAGCGATCTTTCCTAGGTCCGTAATCTTAATCATCCGGTTAAGGGCATGCCGTTCCCGCTTGGTTAACCATGGCCAGTGTGATTGCTGGCTGCTCAGACCCACAAAATCACGAACCGAAAGTGGGTATTCTTCATCTAAGTTCCGAAACTGGGGAACATAACCAATCCGGGTACCCGCCGGAACATTAATTGTTCCTGACTTAGGCTTGATGAGGCCCAGCAGTGCCCGAACCAACGTCGTTTTCCCGACCCCGTTTTCACCAACTACCACTAAAAAGTCACCTTGATTAATTGCAAAGCTGAGGTCGCTAAACACCGGGTGGTCACCATATGCGACTGTTAAATCTTCTACTGATAATATTGCCACTGTGTTAATTTTCCTCCCGTTGAATCTTAGCCAAATTCTGGTACTGCTTCATCATCCATTGCCGGTAATTAAGTCCGGTGGGTTGGGCCTCCGTCACCTTAAGCACTGGTACATCATGCTGGTGGGCCAACTTGACCAGGTTATCGATCACCCGGTCATCAGACTGCGAATTTTCTACAAAGAAGGCAATTCGATGTTCTTTAATTGCCGTTTGCAGGTCCGCAACATCTTGCGGCGACGGGTCATTGCCATCCTCAATCGCCTTGGCAAAGTGCGGATCCATCACCCGGTAGCCGAGGTGGGCCAGGGCATAGTCAAACACGGGCTCACTGACGGCAACCATTTGATTAGCCTTCACCCCCTGCTTAACCCGGGCGATCTCATTGTTTAACGGAACCAGCGACTTTAAATAAGTACGGGCCCGCCGATGGTAGTAGTCCGCATGGGAAGGATCAATTCGGCTATATTGGTCTGCCAGCGTTGTCGCCAGTTTCCCCATTGTTGCGGGTTGGTACCAGACGTGTTCGTTGTCACCACCCTTTTTGCCGGCCACTTGTCGGGCCACATCAACCATAGTAACTTGCTGGCCACCCTTGGAACGGGCCAATTTTGTCAGCCAGTGATCATAGCCGAGACCGTTTTGAATGACAACGTTCGCATTCCCCATCGCCCGGGCTTGCTGGGTGCTCGGCTGGTAGTCGTGGGGGGCTACCGACGCGTTATTAATCACTGAAGTTACCTGACCATACTTACCGGCAACTTCCCCAGCTACTTCCCCATAAAAGTTAAGGCTAGTTACCACCCGAATGGGCTTCTTAGCGGTCCCCAAAGTTCGAAAGGGAATTAATGAAAGGAGGAAGATGACCAATAAGAGGGCGCTTAAGGCGCTAACTCCAGTCCAATATTTTCGCATGTTATGCCTCCTTATCATCAAATCGTAATCATTACTATTTACAACAAGAACCATCTTACCGGAAAACAATTAACAATGCAAGGGGTAAATTTGGTCACCTTTTTAACGTTGCCAGGTACTACCACTGCAACTTTTAACCGTTAACAGAAAAACCATAAAAGAACTGCTAAGGTGTGCTATTTTTGACTTGTAAATAAAAAATGGGAGGATCTTATTTTGCATAAAAAATTATATAAAGCCAAGAAAAATTGGGTGATCGGTTTAATTGCCGGTGCACTTTTGGTCCTAGGCGGCAACCTGTCAGCACATGCTGCAACTAATTTTTCTAACCCGACCGCGCAGCCGGCTATTTCAGCAAACACGCAATCAACGCTTGCTGCTAGTCAACAGGGACTTAACCTGTACGATCAAGGACTAGTTGGTGTAACCGGCAACGAGCCAAGTAAGTTAAACACCGCCCGTCTTAATGCCAACGTCAACGTTTCAACGCGTGGTGACGTTTACGACCTTGGTAGTTACTTTCCGCGCACAATTAATGGCAGCCACGGCCAATTAACTAATCGGGGAAAAACTAGTTACTACTATTACTACAACCATACAGGGAGCCGTGTCGATTACTTACCCGGCCAAGATACCTATCAGCAACCGGTTACGAGCGCCTCAATTGTAAATGGGTACCTTTCGAAAACCACCCATGGCAATCCCGCCCAAGTCGTTGAAAGTAATCTCGGGCATGGTACCCTCTCCACTAATAATCTTCACCTGGTCGAACAAAACACGGCTCCACTGCCACACCCCGGCGATGCCAACCAAGTCACTCTTAACCGCCACGTTACTACGCAGGGAAATACGGTAACTAATACTATTGACCTTAGTATCGGTGGTAACGTGGTTCAGCCTGGTGCTCTTGGAATTAAGATCGAGCCTGACTGGTACATCAATAATCAGATCAACATTTACCACCAAGATGATCCCTACGTTTTAGGCAACTGTTTCTACTACATAATTAAGAACGTTCAAGGGACGCCGCTTTGGGTTGAGGTTATCCAACCATTAAACGGCACGCGGATGTTCGCAGCTAACCCAGTTGGCACGACAGTGGACCCCATCCTCGGTGGTCGCAAGCTCGACCGCGGCGCTGAAGATTCACAACTGTTTATGACTGCACCGGCCGGGTTAAATGC
Organism: Candidatus Limosilactobacillus intestinipullorum; assembly: GCA_019117185.1. Taxonomy (GTDB): domain Bacteria; phylum Bacillota; class Bacilli; order Lactobacillales; family Lactobacillaceae; genus Limosilactobacillus; species Limosilactobacillus intestinipullorum. The sequence goes on from DXAF01000073.1 coordinate 16,518, forward strand.
CCACCTGGCTTACCGTGAGTCATATTTTGAAGTCGGCAATTTCAACTATAGTGATATGAACCATTACGGTAACCTTGATAGCTACACCCTTGGTGAAAACTCTCAAGGGCAGCCAACCTTGCACGTTAGTGGTTGGCAGGCCTCAAACACCTCTTTAACTCGCCCGAATAATTGGTTAATTCTTTTTGATAACACAACCGGGCGTGAAGTCCAACGTGTTCACGTAACTAGCGCCCTCAATCGTGCCGACGTTAACGCGGCGTTTCCACAAGTAGTTAATAGTTACCAATCTGGCTTTAACGCTGACTTCACCTTACCGACCACTTCGCTCGGGCACCAATTCAGCATTGTTGCCCGCTTCTCCGACAACGCCAACACTGGTGAAGGCAATCATAATGACCTCTGGCTGCACCCATTCACCTTCAACCAGGGTAACTTTGCCAACTTAGACGGCCTCAAGGTTATTAACGGCCACCTGCAAGTTAACGGTTGGCAGGCCTCTAACCAGGCTGCAAATAAGCCTTATCACTATATTATCGTCCTCAGTAACGGCGTTGAAGTTGGTCGAACACTGGTAAATAATGGACAAACACGTCCTGATGTTGCCAACGTCTACGGTACTATTTTTAACGCTCAACGTTCTGGCTTCGCCGTCAATCTCCCGCTCACCGCTAACATGGCCAGTGGCAACTTACAGGTTGTGAGCCGGTGGACTGCTGATCCTGCCGGTAATGGTAATGGAACTGACTACTGGTTTACACCAGTGAACCTGAACGATAATCGAGGAAACCTTGACGGCGCGACGGTGAATGGTCACCAGCTAACGGTGGCCGGTTGGAATGCCACTGATGCCGCTTTAATTGACCAGCACCATACCCTGATCCTCTTTGACAATACTACTAATCGAGAGGTTAGTCGTATTCAGGTTCCCAACATTGACCGTCCAGACGTTGCCCACGTTTTCCCAGGTATTCAAACAGCAGGTCAATCTGGTTTTACGGGCACTTTCAACAACGTTACGCTCCAAGCTGACCACCGCTACTCGTTAGTTAGTCGTTATTCATTTACTAACGACAGCAACCACCACTTCGTTGACCACTGGTTTAACCTTCCCGCAGGAATTCATAGTAACCAATCATCAATCGACCCGCGGCGGGTTGGAGCGATGCTTTTTCAAGTAACCTATAATGGGATGCCGGGGTTAGAAAGGTTTTACTTTAATAACAACGGCAATACTTACTCCTTTAGCGAGGCCAATGATCGGAGCAGCGCCATCGAATACCACATCGAAGGAGATACCGTTATTTACTGGCGGGCAAGCAATCCAAGTGCTCAATGGACAACCAGTGTGCAAAGTTTGACTAGTCGAACACTGGCTGACCAAATTAGTGGAATGGTCTCCCATACCTTCTAACATCAACAATTGGAAAGCATGTACTAAAGCGATGAACTCTTTAGATTGCTAACAATACAGTACACAAAGCGGCCTTCAGTACTTGGAAAATTTCCGAATGCTGAAGGCCGCTTTGTACTTTCTAAAGACAATGGCTAGTTTCCCCGCACCGCCTTTTCCCAACCATTCCGAAAGCGCTCCGTCACACTAAAGCAATGTCACGACATGAACGTCCCGGCAAAAACCCGCGATGCTATTTTGAATCCGTCGCGCACGGGATTCCGTGTGGCAGATTGCAAACACGGTTGGCCCCGTCCCACTCATTTGGGCCACATCAGCACCCAGGCTAACCATCTTATCCTTAAGCTGCTTAATCTCTGGATGAAACTTCATCGTGACCGGTTCTAAGACATTCCCCATGTACTGGATCGCGGTCTGCCAATCCTGGGCCCGCAAACTTTCTAGTAAGTGGTCATTATCTAGGTGGTTAAGTTGCTCATAGTTAATCTGCCGTAAGATCTGTGGTGTCGAGACACTGATCTGCTGCTTGGCAATCACCGCCCAGTAGTGCGGCTGGGGTGGCAAGAGTTCAATTTGCTCACCATGCCCGGTCACGTGGGCCAGGCGACTGTACACGCAATATGGCACGTCGGAATCAATATTTAGGGCAATCTTCGCTAGTTCCGCTAGCGACAAGTCCAGGTGCCAGATATTATTCAATGCCCGTAAGACGGCCGCCGCATCTGACGACCCCCCGCCCAATCCAGCGGCGACGGGAATGTTTTTTCGGATGCGGATCGTAACCCCCTCACGGCAGTGAAAACGGCTGCGGAGGATGTGGGCCGCCTGATAGGCCAGATTACGCTGGTCATTCGGTAAGAAGCCACTGTCCGTGTAGACCTTGATTGTTGCCGGCCGCAGGTGGGTCTCAACCGTTACGTAATCGGCTAAATCCGCTGACGTCATTACCATGTTCCACCGCGGTGAACCATCGAAGTACCGCATTGGCGTGTCCAGACTAAGGTTTAGTTTGGCGGGCGCCTTCTCAGTTACACGCATCGTTATCCCTCCTGACCGCCAATTGTTCTTATTTTGATTATACTAATGCGGCTATTAAACAGCAAGCGCATTGCCGTTCAGGAAAGTATTAAAAAAGACCCGTACCGGGTAACTCGTTTCCCGTACGGATCTTGTCTTTTAATCGGCCGGTTCAAAGGCCAGCGAAATGTTATGGGTTAATAAATCTGTGTAGCTATACGAAATGCGGTCCAATGAACCCTGGCCGTCATTTAGGTGAACCACAAAGATTGCCGGGTAGGTCTTACTCAAGACCCCATGGTGGGTAGCAACCCGCTTCCGACCCGCCTGTGCTTTGACCAGCACCGGTTGCCCAATTCGGTCGTCTAGTTCTTTCTTAATTTCAACGATTGATTCTGGCACTAAACTTCACCTCACTGCGATTTAACAGTACCATTCCAGCATGAAACAATTAATATTACCATTATTTTATTAAAAAGTCGATAATGATCAATTTACAATAGCTGGGCACTGTGCAGCGCATTGGCTAGTTCAATGAACTGTTCTAGCGTTAACCGTTCGGGGCGCACCTGTGGCGAAATTGCTAACTGGTCTAGTATTGTCCGCAGTTTTTCCTTAACATCCGCCGTCTTACCGACCGTTGACTGGAGGTTATTCCAGAGACTCTTCCGGCGGTGAGCAAAACAGCCGCGAATAAAGCCAAACAACTTTTGCTTATCAAAGGGGGGCACCGCTAACGGGACCGTCCGGGGCTTTAGGACCACAATTGCCGAATCAACGTTTGGCGAAGGTACAAATACCCGGCGGGAAACGTTAAAGGCAATTTTAGCCGTCATCTGGTACTCAATTGCCAGTGTCAGGGCACCATACTGTTTAGTCCCCGGCTGGGCCGTTAATCGTTGGGCGACCTCTTTTTGCATCATTACGCAGATGGCCGCCCACTCCACCGGCGATGCCAATAGGTTCATTAAAATCGGGCTGGTAATATAGTAAGGCAAGTTGGCCACCACTTTTACCGGCCGCTCGGGATGTGTGAACTGCTCCTGGATGAGCTGTGGTAAGTTGGCCTGGAGGACATCCTGGTTTAAAACTGTCACGTTATTGTACGGTGCCAGTACCTCGTTTAAGACCGGAATCAAGTCCCGGTCAATCTCAAGTGCCAAGACCTCGCCTGCCGCTTGTGCAAGTTGCTCGGTCAGTGCACCAATTCCGGGCCCGATCTCAATCACATTGTCATCTTTCGTAATCGCCGCCGCGCTAACGATATTTTGTAAGACGTTGAGATCAGTTAAGAAGTTTTGCCCAAAGCTCTTCTTAGTATGAATCCCATACTTTTCCATAATCGCCCGAGTCCGGGTCCGACTACCAATTTCTGGCGTATTACTCATGTTTTTCCTCCCGTTCAATTTGCTGCACCGCCGTCATGAACTGGTCACGGGTAATCCGAAACATGTTTAAACGGTGAACCAGCTGCTTACCATTGCCATAGCCAATCCCCAATAGCTGGCCCAGGCGCTCCCGGCGCTGCCGGGCCTGGGCACTGCCGGTCATCTTAGCCCGTTGCAAGTCCTGCCGGGTAAAGGTGACCACTTCTGCTGGCGCCTGGGTATAAAGGTGTGCCAAGGCCGCCTTAATGGTTGCCGGACTCGCGTGCTCCACCCCGAGGCTACCATGTGCCTCGGTTGGTACCCCTTGGTCACGTCGGATAAAGGCATGCTTAACACCCGGTACCGCGGCGGCAATCATTTTCCGCAAGCGTTCCCCATTGAAGTCGGGGTCGGTAAAAACGATTAAGCCCCGGCTGGCCTGCAACTTTTTTAGCCGGTGGAGGTCGTGCTCATTAAGGGCTGACCCGTTGGTTTCGTAAGTATCAGCATCAACCGCCTTTTGAATCTGCTTGGTATCATCCTTGCCTTCAACAACAATTACTTCTTTAATCTTCGTCATGCTTTCGATCCTTTAAGAACATTCGCTGCGCGTTTTGATACGTTTGCTCAGCCACTCGCTCGACCGGCACTTGCTTCAAGCTGGCAACCGCCTCCACCACAAACCTGGTAAAAGCGGGCTCGTTTTGTTTCCCCCGGTAGGGCGCCGGTGTGAGGTAGGGAGCATCGGTCTCCACCATCAACCGGTCAAGGGGAACGGCCCTTACCGCGTCATGAACCGCCGTGGCATTGCCAAAACTAGCGACCCCGCTAAACGAAATCGCCATCCCCAGGTTCAAAAATTTGGCTGCCCACTCTGGTGAACCATTAAAGCTGTGCATCACCCCGCCAAAGTCGGCTACGTGGGCCGCCTTCAAAAGCGCATAGGTGTCTGCTAAGGCCTCACGGCAGTGGATGGAGACCGGTAACTGCAACTGCCGAGCCCACTCTAGCTGCTCAGCAAAAATCGCTTGCTGCTGGTCATGGGGCGAATGTTCATCATTATAGTAATCAAGGCCAATCTCGCCAACCGCCACCACTCCTGGTGTATGGAGCTGGTGCCACAATCGTTTTCGTGCGGCCGGGTCAAAGTCACGGATATCCTCCGGGTGCCAACCGATAATCGGGTGAAGGTTAGCATACCGATCACCGAGCTTCAATGCGCGGTCATTAAGCTTGGCATTGGACCCCACAATATTCATCTGGGTAACTCCATAGTGGGCCGCCCGGTCTTCAAATGCCGGAACATCATCATAGAAGGGATCGTCATTTAAATGGGTGTGCGAATCGTACACTCGCAACTGGTGCTGTCGCTTTCCCATCGTTAGCCTAGTTCCAGTCCAGGTTCAAGACGATCATCAACGGTAACTACTTGGACCTGACCGTCCTTTTCTACTGACAGCAGCATTCCTTGACTAACCTCACCGCGCATCTTTCGTGGCTTGAGGTTAGCAACAATTACGACCTTCTTGCCAACTAATACTGCTGGATCTGGATACCACTTAGCAATTCCGGACAGAATTTGCCGGCCCTCTTCACTACCATCATCCATGTGGAACTTCAGCAATTTATCGGCTCCCGCCACGTGGTCGGCAGCAGTAATCTTGGCCACCTTCAGGTCAACCTTGTCAAATGCTTCGATCCGTATCAATTTCTTGCCATCCGTATCAACTGAACTAGTGGTTTCTTCCTTCTTAACGGCCGCCTTCTTTGCTTCTTCCATTGCCTTGCGTCCCTTCGTCTTTTGGTTAGCACTCATCTGGCTCTTGATGAATTCAACTTCTTCTTTTACATCACGCCGGGGGAAGATTGGGGTCCCCTTCGCAACGACCTGGGCGCTGGCCGGAAAGTCATTAAACGCAACGTCTACTAACGAGATCGGTTCCTCTGGCAAACCTAATTGCCGGCAGATCTCCTTCGGTGCATCCGGCATTACTGGTTGAAGCAAAGCCGCAATGACCCGCAAACTCTTTGCCAGGTGGGTCATTACGTCAGAGAGTTCCACCTTCTTGCTGTCGTCTTTTGCCAATACCCATGGTTCAGTTTCGTCAATGTACTTGTTGGCCCGGGCAACCAGCTTCCAGATTGCCGCCAGTGCATCCGCAAAGTGGGTCTTATCCATCTCTTGCTTGTATTCGGCAACCACTTCAGCAGCGGTCTGCTCTAGCGAAGCATCAACGGCCGTCGTGGCAGCATTAGTCCCACTGATCTTACCATCCTGGTACTTGTTGATCATGGCAACGGTCCGGTTTAAAAGATTCCCCAGGTCATTGGCCAGGTCAAAGTTAACCTTGTCGATAAAGTCTTCAGGGCTGAAGACACCATCATTACCAAATGGCATTGCCCGTAGGAGGTAGTAGCGCGTGGCGTCAAGGCCATAACGGTCAACTAGGGTTTCAGGGTAAACCACGTTTCCCTTTGACTTCGACATCTTACCGTCCTTCATCATTAACCAACCGTGGCCGATCACGTGCTTCGGTAGGGGTAAGCCAAGGGCATGGAGCATAATTGGCCAGTAAATGGTGTGGAAACGCACAATTTCCTTCCCCACCATGTGAACATCAGCGGGCCAGTACTTCTTAAAGAGACTGTCATCATCAGAGCCATAGCCAAGGGCCGTAATATAGTTTGACAGGGCATCAATCCACACGTATACCACGTGCTGCGGGTCGTTAGGAACTTTAACCCCCCAGTTAAATGACGTCCGGGTAACCGCTAAGTCTTCCAGACCGGGCTTCAAGAAGTTGTTAACCATCTCATTCATCCGCGTGTGTGGTTCAATGAAGTCCGGGTGCTCCTGATAGTAATTCATTAGCCAGTCAGCATACTTACTCATCTTAAAGAAGTATGACTCTTCCTTGACCAGTTGAACTTCATGGCCAGATGGTGCCTTACCGCCAACCACCTTGCCGTTGTCATCACGGTAAACCTCAGCGAGCTGGCTTTCGGTAAAGTATTCTTCGTCATCAACTGAGTACCAGCCGGTGTATTCACCCTTGTAAATGTCACCCTGGTCGACGAACTTCTGGAAGATCTTCTGGACCGCTTTTTCGTGGTAGTCATCGGTCGTCCGAATAAACTTATCATTAGTAATCTTTAACGTCTTCCAGAGTTTCTTAATTCCCGCCGCCATTTGGTCAATGTATTCTTGGGGCTGCATCCCCAACTTGTCGGCCTTTTGTTCGATCTTCAAGCCGTGTTCATCGGTCCCAGTTAAGAAGAACACATCGTACCCATTAAGCCGTTTGAAACGTGCCTCTGCATCACAAGCAACGGTCGTATAAGAGTTACCAATGTGCAGTTTACCAGATGGATAGTAAATAGGTGTCGTAATGTAGTAAGTTGGTTTTTGTGTAGCCATATGAGGCCCCTCTTTCTATTATATATTTAAGACTATATTGACGTTTAGTATAGCATAAACAACCCACTAATGGTGGTCACCCCACCAAACTAAAACAAGTCGAGCTGTTCCGGTGACCGGGGTGCCAAGCCATCAAAGTGAACCCCCATCATCTTTTGGAGTTGTAAGGCGTTTGGTGCGGCATCCTTACCGGAATTATTGTTGAAGATCACACAGACCTCCTTGGGTTGGGGAGCTAGCTGGGTAATTACCTGAGCAAACTGCTCCAGTTCCGCTGCCGAATACTTGTAAAGGGTCCGGGTCTTACGCCAGCTCTTATCCTGGTTGGCCCAGCCTTGCTTATTACGGCCGTGCAGGCGCAGCATTACCAGGTCAGGGTTTGTCGTTACTAGTTTAAACGGGACGGTAGTTACCTGGTCGTGTGGCTCGTCCGCGGCCACCAGTGTAAAATGCAGGTCCCGGCAATAACTAAGGAGGGCGTCAATTACCCCGCTTTGGTACCAGGTATTGTTACGAAATTCCACCGCCACGGGAAGGTCCCCCACCCACGACCGCACCAGTTTTAAGTACTCAATATCCGCCACACTGGCGCCAAAGTAGGGCGGGAACTGGAACAAGATCGTTTTTAGCTGTCCGCTGGCGACCAGTGGCGCAATCGTCCGTCGGTATTGGGTAAAAAGCTGCTCAAGTGCCCCCTTATCCTGTCCCCGCCGGTGGAGGGTCATTCCCTGGTTGGCCTTGATAATAAACTGAAAGTCTTCCGGAACCATTGATAACCAGTTTTGTAGTGTCCCCATTTGCGGCAGGGCGTAAAAGAAAGTGTCGACTTCTACCGTCGGAAAGTATTGCGCATATTCGTTTAAGGTTACCGGCCGCTGTTCACCGTGAATTAGGGCCGGGTGTTCCGTCCACGTCGTTGTCCCCATTGTAATTTTTGCTGCCATCTTTTTCCTTCCCTTCTAAACGTTATCCTAATGGTGGTTAACCATGAACGCAACTTCCGTCGTTTTCTAAGCAACTTGCTCAGTAAATTCTTAGAATTGGCAAAAAAATATATATTCATTATTCACGGCCGTATCGGCTGTTTTAACAGCAAGTATACATATTCAACCATTTGTTATGCATTTATGCCGGTTGATCACCAAATTTTATACATTTTGAAAATGAGTAACCCCCACAAGCGCCTTTGAATTCGGTCCTTAAGATGATATCTTAAGGGTGGAAAATATGAAGGGAGCGATCATAATGCTACTAAATTCAAAGTTCTTTGCAAGTCGTAAGAGCAACCGGTCCACTAAGAACCGTAAGTCTGGTTCAGTGGCGTTACCTATCAAGATTGACGGGAAGGTCGTCATCTACGCATAAAGTATAATGCCAATAAAGGCAGCAAGAGGCTGGGAGAAAACTCTGTTTTCTCACCAGCCTCATTTCATTTTCTAAATGTTACCCAGTAATCGCGGGAAAAAAGCACATTCTTAATGCTTTTTTCCCATTTTTTTGTACTCACTCTAAACCAGCAAGTTGCTTTTTCAGCGCTGCTGCTTGTAATTCAACGACACTATTACCATTAAAGCGGGCAAAGGCGAGGGCCTCGGCCAGTAAGGCGCTGACCTGGACGGTAGGTGCCCCACTTTGGAGCGCATTATTTGCCGCCAGTAACTTTGTCCGGGGCATTAGGTACGTTTCATAGCGGGCCGCGCAGAGTTTCGTTACCCGCCGCAAAAACCGGTTACTGTTATCAAGGCGGTCACGCAACGCTTGGTACTCCGCCACGTAATACAGCATCATCACTAACCGGTTATACTGAACCATGCTAAGCGCGCGTAAGTTCTTATGATCATTGGTCTGTTGGTTTAGGTACTTAACAACTTTCGTAAAGAAGAATTCGGCATCCCCCAAACGGTCCTTGCGGGCATAAAGAATCCCAAAGCCAAGGTAGGCCAGCTGAGAAAAGATGGTGGCGTGCTTCTCATCAAGCTTATCCAAAATCTGGGTAAAGTCAAAGGTCGTCGTGGCCGTCTGGTTACTCGTCAGGGTATCAACCATCCCTTTGAGGTAGTAGTACTGCATCTGGAGGCGGAAATCAGGTAGCGAAACTACTTCCACCGTCGCTAACTTCTTAATCGCCGCCGGAAACCGTTCGGCAATTAACAACTTTTCCACCTGGTCCAGCGGGTGTTCTGAACGGGGGCGGTCACTAACCGCCTGACCGCTTAAGTCGCCGATGGTAATTCCCAAGCGTTCACACAACTGGCTAAGGATCTTAACTGACGGTACTTTCCCCCGGTTTTCAAACTTACTCAAGGTCGACTGGGTGCAGATCCCCGTACAAAGCTCCGTTTGCGAGATTCCGCGCTGCTTACGTTGCTGAACAAATCGCTGAATATCCATTCATTGTCCCGTTCCTTTACTCATGTAAACCAAGGGCGATCTTAGCAAACCGGCTCATCCGGTCGATCCCCCAAACGGGTTCCCAAACCAGGTTAATCTTGCAGTCCTTGACGCCCTCCACGGATGTGGCGGCCTCGGTAATCGCATCGTTTAAAAAGTCGCCGAGCGGGCACCCCATCGTTGTCAGGGTCATCGTGATCGTACAATGGCCCGCATCGTCAACCTGGACGTCATAAATCAGGCCAAGGTTAACCAAGTCGATCCCCAGTTCCGGGTCGATCACCTTTTCCAGTGCCCCCATTACGTCATCCTCTACCGGCGTGTACTTTTTTTCTTCATCTGCCATCGTGGTGCCTCCTTTTAACCAATTGAGCCTTCCATTTCAAAACTAATCAGGCGGTTCAATTCGACCGCGTATTCCATCGGCAGCTGCTTAGTAAATGGTTCCACGAAGCCCATGATAATCATTTCGGTGGCCTTTTCCTCGGAAATCCCCCGACTCATCAGGTAATAGAGCTGTTCTTCCGAAATCTTGGAGACCTTGGCCTCGTGCTCCATTGCTACGTGGGCATTGTCAATTTCATTGTACGGGATCGTATCCGACGATGACTGATCATCCATGATGATCGTATCACACTCAACGTGGGCCTTAGAACCATCAGAATGCTTGCCGAAGCGGACCGTCCCCCGGTAGTCGGTTGAACCACCGGTCTTGGCGATGGACTTAGAAACAATTGAGCTCGACGTGTTTTTCGCGTTATGGATCATCCGGGCACCAGAGTCCTGGTGAATACCGTTGCTGGCCACCGCGATTGACAGCATTGTCCCCCGGGCACCTTCACCATTTAGGTAGACGCTTGGGTACTTCATCGTAACCTTGGAACCCAGGTTACCATCGACCCATTCCATCGTGGCGTTTTCCGCTGCTGCCGCCCGCTTCGTTTCCAGGCTGTAGACGTTATCTGACCAGTTCTGGATGGTCGTGTACCGGCAATAGGCGTCCTTGCAGACATTCACTTCTACGACGGCCGCGTGCAAACTATCGGAGGAGTAGTTCGGCGCCGTACACCCTTCGACGTAGTCCACGCTGGCACCCTCGTCAACAATGATCAAGGTCCGCTCAAACTGACCCGTATTTTCGGCATTCAGGCGGAAGTACGACTGAATTGGGGTCTTCGTCTTGACACCCTTTGGAACGTAAATAAAGGAGCCACCCGACCATACCGCAGCGTTGAGGGCCGCAAACTTGTTGTCGGTTGGTTTAACCAGCTTACCGAACCACTTCTTGAAGAGGTCCGGGTATTCACGTAGGGCCGTATCAGTATCGGTGAAGATAATCCCTAATTTAGCAAACTCATTCTTCATGTTGTGGTAAACCACTTCGGATTCATACTGGGCCGATGAGCCAGCCAGGTACTTTCGTTCCGCCTCCGGTACCCCCAACCGGTCAAAAGTCCGCTTTAAGTCTTCGGGAACATCTTTCCAATCCCGGAACTTCTTGTCGGTCATTTTCTGGTAGTAAAGCATATCTTTTAAATCCAGGTCAGACAAATCCGGGCCAAACTTGGGCATCGGTAGTTTCTTATAGATGTGGTAGGCCTTCAACCGGTAATCTAACATCCATTGGGGCTCATGTTTGGCTGCCGAAATTTGCCGGACAACTTCTTCGGTCAGTCCCCGTCCGGTTGAGTAGACCGGCTTCACATCGTCGTGAAAGCCATATTCGTAATTTTCATCGCCGTTTACGATGCTTGCTGCATCATCGCTCATTGCTCTTCCTCCTCATCATATTTCTTTAACAATGCCCGTTGCAATGCCCACCAAGAAATCGTGGCGCACTTAATCCGGGCGGGGAATTCCATAATGCTGGTCAGAATTTGGGCATCCCCTAATTGGTCAAGGTCAGCTTGCGAATGCTGCTTGCCGATTGCCATGTCAGAAAAGGTCTTCGCCATGTTGAGTGCTTCATCGACCGTCTTACCCTTGACCGCTTCGGTCATCATACTTGCTGACGCCTGGCTGATCGTGCAACCGGATCCAGTATAACCGATGTTTTTAATCCGGCCGCCATCAACGTTGACTGCCACGTTAATGGTATCACCACAAGTAGGGTTATGAACCGTCATCTGATTAGTTGCGTCTGAAATATCATGTTTGTTACGCGGGTGGTTAGCGTGGTCCAAGATCACTTCCCGGTATAAACCGTTTAATTTAGATAGTCCCACCGTTAAAGAACTCCTTTGTTGCCTTGATGGCATTAATCAATTGGTCTGCATCCTGCTTAGTATTGTAAAAGTAAAAGCTAGCACGCGAGGTGGCACTAACCCCCAGCGCTTCCATTAATGGTTGCGCACAGTGGTGACCGGCACGAACGGCAACGCCTTCCGCATCGAGGGCCGTGGCAACATCGTGGGGGTGGAGGTTATCCATGTTAAATGCGATTACCCCGGTATGGTGCTGGGGATCTTGTGGTCCGTAAACCGTGACGTACGGAATTGCTTCTAGCTTCGGTAGCACATAGTCCACGAGAGCTTGTTCCTGGGCCGCAATGTTTTCCATCCCGATCTTTTCGAGGTAATCAACCGCGGTGCCGAGCGCAATCGCACCGGCAATGTTTTGGGTCCCCGCTTCAAATTTGAATGGGATATCCGCAAATTCGGTCCGCTCCCGGTGAACCGCGCTGATCATTTCGCCACCATACTGGTAGGGTGGCATTTGCCTTAGGAGTGCCGCTTTGCCATAGAGGACCCCGATCCCGGTTGGCCCCATCATCTTATGCCCCGAAAAGGCATAGAAGTCCACGTCCAAGTCTTGGACGTCAACTGGCATGTGGGGGACTGACTGGGCACCGTCACCAACGATTACTGCACCGTGTTCGTGGGCCAACTTAGCCAACTCCTTTAAGGGGTTAACTGTCCCTAACACGTTGCTGGCGTGGGCAACCGCCACAATCTTAGTCTTATCAGTAATCTTCTTTTGGGCGTCAGCCATATCAAGCGTCCCATCGTCCGTCAGCTCAATGTACTTAAGGACCGCGTGTTTTTTAATTGCTAGCTGCTGCCAAGGGATGAGGTTACTGTGGTGTTCCATAATGGAGATGACGATTTCGTCACCCGCCTGGATATTTCCCTCACCATAAGTGGCGGCAACCAGGTTAAGGCCATCCGTACACCCCTTAGTAAAAATGATTTCCTTATTATCCGCCGCGTTGATGAAGTGCTGGACCTTCTGGCGGGCCTCTTCATATTCTTCCGTTGCCCGTTCCGCCAGAGAATGAACTCCGCGGTGAACATTAGCATTATCATGTTCGTAAAAGTGAACGAGGGACTCGACAACCTGACGCGGTTTTTGTGCCGTAGCGGCGTTGTCGAGGTAGGCTAGCCGCTCACCATTTACCTTTTGGTCTAAGATCGGGAAATCAGCGGTGAAGTTATTGGTATTGTTGGCCATCAGTAAGCTTCCTTTCCAGAATATCAACCAGTTTGTTCCGTACGTCGGCCGCTGGGATTGCACTTAAGACGGCACCCAAGAAGCCACGAATAACCATCCGTTCCGCCTGCTTACGTGGAATCCCCCGGCTCATCAGGTAGTACATCTGGTGAGGGTCCACTGGGCCGACACTAGCCGCGTGACCGGCTTCAACATCATTTTCGTCAATCAAGAGGATCGGGTTGGCGTCCCCCCGGGCCTGGTCTGACATGATCAGGACCCGGTTTTGCTGGTCCGCCTTGGACCCATGGGCACCATGGATGATCTGACCAATCCCGTTAAAAATCAACTCGGAGTTTTCCAAAATAACTCCCCGTTGGTTAATCAACCCAGTCGTGTGCTTACCATGGTTAGTAACCCGGTTGTTGACACCAACTTCCTGGTGCCGGGTCGTAACGGCAATCATCTTTGAGTTAGCATAACCACCCTCACCGAGCAGTTCCGAATCCATGTCACCAACCGTGTCGCCATCGTTCATCAGGCCGACCGCCCATTCCACGTGGGCATCACGACCAATGTCAGCCCGACGCTTGAAGTAGGTGTGGGTGCTGGCTCCCAACTCATCTAGTGATGAGAAGTCAATCTCACTACTGTCCCGGGCGATCAATTCGATCATCATGTTGGCAGGATTGGCATGGTCACCAACCGTCGTGAGGTGCTGGATGAATTTAACCTTACTCCCCCGGTCGGCTACGACCAAAATGTGGGAAATCAGTGGTTCATCCTGGGTATTGTCCTGGATTAGCTCAGCTTCAATTGGCTTTTCAATCACCACATCCTTAGGGACATACAAGAAGAGCCCCGCATTCAGGTAGGCCTGGTGGTAAGCAGTTAGCAGGTTTTCATCCGCCTTAATCGCCGTCATGAAGTACCGCTCAAACAGGTCACTATGTTCACGGGCCGCGGTGAAGATGTCAGTTAAGATCACCCCGGCCGCCTTTAACTTATCTGGGATGTGAATGTGAACCGTTGTCTGGCCTACCTGGGTCACCCGGATCACCTCATCATCAGGTGTCAGTTGTTCTAGGTCGGTCGCCGACAGAACCCAGTTCAGTGGTTGGTCAGCAATCAGTGGCCAGTCGTGAAACTTAAAGCGTTGCATCCGTGGCAGGCGCAGCTTAGTCATTAATTCACGAGCCGCAAGCCGCCGCTGTAGGAGTGGGGCGGGTTCATTATTTTGCTGACTTGCCTGGGTCAGCTGTTCCTTTGCTTCTGCTAAATCAGTCATCTCAACACCCCCTAGTCCTCGTCGTCAACTAGTTTGATGTCGAGGCCCAATTCATCACGTAGTCCTGCGTAACCTTCGTCTTCCAGCTTCTTAGCCAGTTCTGGGCCCCCGGTCTTAACGATCCGACCATCCATCATTACGTGAACGGTATCTGGAACAATGTAGTTTAATAGCCGTTGGTAGTGGGTAATGATTAGGGAACCGAAGTTATCACCCCGCATGGAATTAACCCCCTTGGAAACCACCTTTAAGGCATCGATATCAAGGCCGGAGTCAATTTCGTCCAGGATTGCAAAAGTTGGTTCGATCATCAGTAGTTGGAGGATTTCGTTCCGTTTCTTTTCACCACCGGAAAAGCCTTCGTTGAGGTAACGTTCCGTCATCTTCTGGCTCATGTCCAATAGGGCCAGGTTCTTGTCGAGCTTCTTGATGAAGTCCATCACGGAAATCTGGTCATCATCGGCCCGCCGTGCGTTAATTGCTGCCCGAAGGAATTCGGCATTTGTAACCCCTTGGATTTCAGCCGGGTACTGCATTGCCAAGAACAAGCCCTTCCGTGCCCGTTCATCAACCGGCATGTCAATGATGCTCTCCCCGTTTAACAAGATGTCGCCCTGGGTTATCTTGTAGCCCGGTTGACCCATAATTGTCTGGGAGAGGGTCGACTTCCCCGTCCCATTAGGTCCCATGATGGCATGGATCTCACCCGTCTGCATCTTGAGGTTAACCCCTTTGAGGATTTCTTTTTCCTTCTTGCTCTCTTCATCCTTTACCGAAACATGTAAATCACGCACTTCAAGTGTGGCCATTTGCAAAGCATCCCCTTACTTAATATTCCAAAATATTCACAGCGAAATTTTGTTAAAAATAATACAATTACATTATAACCGAATAATTTTAAAATGAAACTTTACATTTGATTATTTTTAAGCGTTTCCAACGGAGTATAATAGGGATATAAAATCTGGCTTTTTATATATTTTAGGAATAATAGATTGTGAGGGAACAATATGATTAACCATCATTACACGTTACATTCTTTTGACTGCCTGAATAAGCCCACGGCCAGCCGGCTTCACAACATGGGACTTTGCGAAGGCTGCCCCATCAAAGTTGTTCAGCGCTACCCTTTCCACGGCCCAGTAATTATTGAAAATAACCACCAGCGAATTGGTATCCGCTACCGTGACTTTGCGGCACTGACGGAGGCGGAGGTTTAATGGCAGATGTGGCACTAATCGGTAACCCGAATACCGGTAAGACGACCCTCTTTAACTCACTGACGGACAAGTATGCCTTTGTTGGCAACTGGACGGGGGTGACCGTTGAAAAGAAGGTCGGGACCCTCAAAGATTCTGATATCCAAGTAGTTGACCTTCCCGGTACCTACTCCTTGAACCCCCTCACCAAGGATGAGGCCGTTGTTACCAACTACCTGCTGGCTAACCGTCCGGACCTGATTTTAAACATCACGAATGCAAGCCAGCTTAAACGCAACCTCCTATTAACCATCGAAGTGTTGGAGCGGGGGTTGCCAACCATCCTGATTCTCAACATGATTGATGACCTGCGCCGCAGCGGGCAAACCTATGATCTGGACCTTCTTAGCCAGCGTCTGGGTTGTCAGGTAACCACGACTAACGCCCGCGGCCACCAAGGGATTAGCCAGCTACGTCAGCAGATCATTAACTATCAAGACGTTGCCCACCACCGGCTCCAGTTGGACTATCCTCCGATGCTCAAGCAGGCGATCCGACAGGCAACGGAAGCACTGCAGGATGACTATCACTACGATAATGCCACTGCCCGCTGGCTAGCGATCAACTTCATTGACCAAAGTCGTGCGATCCGGGCCTACGCTAAAAGCCACCAGCTGGCGCCACTGCTTAAACAGGCCGCCTATTATGACGCGCAGAAGTTTAGCAAACAAATCTACGAGACCCGGCTAACCTTTATTGAGCAGCTGCTCAAAGACGCCGCCCAATCTGCCGTCAGCAATGAACCACAATTGACCAGTAAGATCGACAAGGTAGTTACCAACCCGATCCTTGGTTTACCAATTTTTGCTGGCATCTTTTACCTCATGTTTAAGCTTTCCTTTGAGTGGGTCGGGACCCCCCTTTCGGACCGCCTTGACTGGTTCTTATCGGTACCAGTTTCTAACACCGTCGACCACTTCTTGATCCAGGTTGGCGCACTGGCCCCGTTACGGTCCCTAGTCGTTAACGGCTTAATCGCCGGGGTGGGGGGAGTCTTAGCCTTCATCCCACAGATTTTCACCCTCTTTGCCTGCATCTCATTGCTTGAGGACTCTGGCTACATGGCCCGGGCAGCACTCGTGACTGACCGGCTGATGCAAATGATTGGCCTAAACGGGAAATCTTTTATCCCCCTGATCATTGGCTTTGGGTGTAACGTTACCGGGATCATGGCGGCCCGAACAATTGAACAGCCCAAGGAACGGCTGGTCACCTCACTAATCATGCCCTTCATGAGTTGTTCGGCCCGGCTGCCGATTTACGGCTTGATCGTTGCCGCCTTCTTCCCCCACCACCAGGCATTGATCGTCCTCTCAATCTACTTCCTGGGGATCGTGGTCGCCCTCCTGGTAGCCAAGTTCTACCAGTTCCTCTTCCACGTTAAGGAACGGTCGGTCTTCATCGTTGAACTGCCGGAATACCACCTTCCCCGGCTCGACATCATCTGGCACGGAACCTGGGACAAGGGGAAAGGCTTCATCAAAAAGGCGGGGACCATTATCTTCGCCGGGACCGTCCTCATCTGGCTGCTGTCCAGCTTTGGCCCCAGCGGTTTTGTTACCGACTCCACAAAGAGTTTTGCTGCGGCCCTCGGCCACGGACTGGCCCCGTTCTTCCGTCCGCTCGGCATCGTCCAGTGGCAGGCAATCAGCGCCCTGTTCACTGGTATTTTAGCCAAGGAAGTTATCACCTCGAGCATGATGGTGATGTTTCATACCAGTAGCAAGGCCGTGTTAATCACCGCGCTCGGGCAATTCATGAGTCCGGTCGCGGCCTACTCGATGATGGCCTTCGTCCTACTTTACATTCCATGTTTTGCGACACTGGCTACAATCCGTGAGGAAACCGGGTCAACTAAGTGGATGTTGTTCTCGGTGGGGATGAGCCTTCTAATCGCTTACGTTACGTCGTTTCTAATCTTTCAAATTGGTTCTCTCATTGTTTAGGAGGCGGGTATTAAATGAAAATATTAGTCAATGCTTTAATTATCCTGGCTGTCGTTGTCTTGGCGGCAGTCATTATCATCCGTACTTTCCATAAGGTGAAGGTCGGTGGCAAATGTGCTGCCTGTGACTACGACTGCGAACTCAAGCGGCTTAAAGACAAACATGACCATGCATTACAGTAGTGCGTGACCGGTTGCTGCTGGTGCGTTCAACATAAAAATAGGGTTCAGAGTTCGGTTTCCCGGACTTTGAACCCTATTTTTATACGGGATGGCTATTTCCCGTTATACCCGTAATTCTTCAAAAAACTTAGTCGCATCTTCTTGGACCATCTCAAAGTCAAAGGAGAAGCTTAACTTTTGCCGGTTAATAGCAATTACCTTAGCGTTCTTATTGCGGTACTCCAGCAGGCCGGCAAACGGGTACACCTTCATTGAGGTGCCCACGATTACTACCAGGTCGGCCGTTTGCATCGCCTTAACCGCATCGATAATGTTTTGCTGTTTAATGCCTTCGTCATACAGCACGATGTCTGGCCGCAACGGACCGTCGTCAAGCTTATGGATCCGGCTCTTAAGGTATTCTTCCACTGGAACCGTCTGACCACACTTTTCACAATAAACGTGGTAGAGGTTGCCATGAAAGTCAACCAGGTGCTTTGTTCCCGCCTCTTCGTACAGGTTATCAATGTTTTGCGTAATCACCGTTGCCCGGTCCTGCTGGGTTAATGCCGCCTGCTCTTCATGAATAACATTCGGCTTAGCATCTGGAAAGTAGAGGTTTTTCTTGCAAAACTCATAAAAGCCTTCCGGATCGCTGGCAAAATAGCGGTGGCTAAGGTAGTACTCCGCATTTTGGTTCTGTGAATATAGTCCATTGGCGGACCGGAAATCGGGGATCCCGGAGGCGGTTGACACCCCTGCTCCGGTTAGGAAAACAATGTGTTTAGCATCGTCAAATGCCGCTTGAATCTGCGTATCCACCAGATCACTTCCTTACGATATAAGGGATACTGTGCTGTTCCAAAAATTCTTTAACGGGTTGGGCATAAAGCTTTTTAAACGCCGCGGGCGTCTCGGGGTTTGGTGCTGGCATCGTAAACGAATTTTGCCCATCACTCCGCCGGATACCGACATAAGCCCGCTTAGTGGTCCCCCGTTCCTTCATGTCTGAATGGTAAATTTCAAAGACCTGACGGAGACTTAACCGGAGCTGGCGTTCGCTTAACACCGGTGATACCGTCGTATACTCGTTATTATGCAGTGCTGGCAGTCCCCATTCTTGCATCTGCTGGTCAAATAGGGAATAGGTCTTAATAATTGACCGCCGCATGTCAAACGGTGACTTAATCGGTTTGGCAACCAGCTTAGCGTAGATCTGCTGTGCAGCGGCCAGTGCCGTTGGGTACTTCTCCTTAATGGCGTCCGCATACTTGGCAAGGTGGTCGCCATAAAAGACTAACGCATCTAATAGGGTTAACAGACGGAGTATTTTTTCTTCGTCGTCTTTACTCCCCTCTGGTGTCAGGGTGTGGTTAATCCCCTTTAAGTATTCTTCTTCAATTGTTTCATCAATCAGGCCATGCTTACGCTGCTCGGCAACAACAACCCGGTGCATGGCAACGTTGTAAAGATCGGTGGACATGATCATCATCTGCTCATCAAGTTGCTTATCACCAAGCGACAATTGGAAAAAGATCTGTGGAAAGCCCCGCAGTAACATCAACAGGTGTAATAACTCGTGTGAGGCCGTGTAGTTAGGTGCCGTCAGGTCCGTAACAATAATGAACAAACCACCAGGAAGCGTCTTTTGGGTCGCCTGGTCATGACGCACGTAGCCAGCCTTCTCACCGTGAAACTGGACAAACACCGATCCTTCTGGGTACAGGTCATTTACCTGTTTCAACAGCGCTTGGTTGGCCGCATTCAACTTAATTTCTTCACTCATGCAACTAATCCTTCCTTAATTCTTTTAAAACTTGTTGGGCCAATGCTCGGTCGACGTGGGGATGGTTAGCGAGTGCCTTTACTACCGCGGGAACCTCGGCCGGCGTCGCACCAACGCTAACCGCTAGCGACCGGTACTGCAACTTCATGTGCCCCGCCTGAATCCCGGAACTAGCTAGTGCCCGCAAGGCCGCCAGGTTTTGCGCCAGGCCAACACTCGCTGTCACTGCAGCTAATTCCTCCGCAGTTTTAATTCCACTAATTGCGTAGTTCGCCCTTGTCAACGGGTTTAAGCCGATTGAGCCACCAACAACCCCTACCGGTAATGGAAGGGTTAACTGGCCGACTAACTGATCATCAACAACTCGCCATGTGCTCAAGCCCCGGTAGGAACTGTCCTTGACGGCATAGGCATGGGCACCAGCTTCAATGGCCCGCCAGTCATTACCACTCGCAATCATTACCGCATCAATGCCGTTCATGATCCCCTTGTTATGGGTAGCCGCACGGTAGGGGTCAACCTGGGCTAACGCACTTAAGTCCGCCATCCGTTGGGCGACCACCTGTCCTGCCATCGCTTTCGTAGCTAACTGTTCAAAGTTAACGTGACATTCTACTTGTTGCAAACTGGTGGTTGCGTAGTTACTAAGAATAGCAGTCAAAACGTTAAAGCCGTGGTTACTCAGCCAGTGGCCGACCGCCTCCGCCATTGTATTAACACTGTTGGCCCCCATCGCCTGACAAACGTCAATCTGCAGGTCAACACTAATGAACTTACCGGGGGTCCGAAAACTAGCTGCCAAGGCTCCCCCACCCCGCTTTTTCATCGATGGGTGGGCAGCATTCGCAACCGCTACTAAGTCGGTCCGGTGATCCTTTAACCAGGCAAGGTCCGCCGCCCGGCTGCCGGCAGCCGGAACCAATACCACCTGGCCAACCAGTGCCCGGTGCTGGGGAGCGGCAACAAAGCCGCCGGACCTAGCAATCCGCTGGGCACCATTGCTGGCGGCCGCGATAACCGATGGCTCTTCTACCACCATCGGCACCAGGTAATCAGTCCCGTTAACCCGTAGACCTAATACCACCCCTTCTGGCAAGGCATAGTCAGTAAGGTAGTTTTCCACCAACTGGTCACCAAGTTGTGATGACTGGTTAGCCAGCAGCTGACTAACCGTGGCAGGAAGGTGGCGGGCCATTGCTAATCGGGACCGCCGCTCTTCAGGACTTAACTTATAAAAGCCGTGTTGCCAATCACTCATGTTTTTGCTTCCTTTGGTTGACGTATTCAGTAATGATGCCTTCACGGACACCGCTCTCCGAAAAGATCACCCGGCCATCACTGTTGCGCTGCAGCAAGCTAATGAGGGGTAACATCCCCCCCACAATGATGTCCGCACGCTCTGGCTCCAGCCCCGGCATCTTCTTGCGCTGGGCAAGGTTACGATTCAATAATTCCCGGTAGGTTGCATATACCGCCCGGGCGCTAAGTTGGTAACCATGGATTGACCGCCGGTGGTGACGGTGGTGGTAAGACCAGGCCATCCGGGCTAGGGTCCGGTTTGCGCCACCCAGTAACACGATCGGCACCCGGGTGGCATACCGCATCCACGGAATCTTTTTCAAGCGGTCATTCATCGCTACCTGGGCCCGAAAGAGGTCCGCTGACCGAACATAACCGTTCAAGTGAAACTGTTCTGATAAGTTAACCGCGCCTACCGGAATCGAGATTAGGTCCCGAGCCTGGCGCTGCTGCACCAGTACCAATTCACAGCTGGCACCACCAACATCTAAAATCAAACAGTGGTTAAGCTTAAGGGTCCGAATCACCCCTAAGTAGTCGTAATATGCCTCTTTCTTTCCCGACAGGACCTGGAGTTTAATCCCCACTTCCCGCTGGACCCGGTCCAAGAATTCCTGCCGGTTACGGGCCTGACGCACCGCTGCCGTGGTGATGGCCCGGACCTTCACGTTTGGCACTTCCTCATAGAGGTGCTTAAACCGTTTCAAGGCCTCAATGGTCCGGTTCATGGCCGGTTCTTGGAGAAGCTTTTCACGTCCCATGCCTTCTGAGAGGCGAGTATTTTCCTTCACCCGCTTAATTTCCCGAAAGCGTCCGTCCGGTGCAATCTCTGTAATTGCCATTCGGGCCGAGTTAGAGCCGAGGTCAACAATTGCGAGGTTTTCCACTATTTTCACCTCCGCTACGTTAGATTTACTTCGAAAAAAAAACTATCTCCTTTATGTTACCATGTTCCGCCCTGTGAAACACTATCAAGAATGGGCAGAAGGGAAGTTTTCGTCAATAACTCCCAACTTAGGTAACTCACCGGTAGACAATTTGGGCTAGCTAGCGGAGTTCCCGGACGGTTAAGTGGTCGGGGACGTTGTAAACCTTGGGCGTGGTCCACTCCAGCATTGTATCAGTCAGCCGAAGCCGGGAGGTATCGCCACGGTGGTAAGACTGGAAGTAATACTCCCGGTCTTCAGCAACCGTGACCGACCGGTAGACCGAATAAGTAGGCTGGTGACGCCGGTTCTGCGGCACGGTTACACTATCTAAAAGGTGAAACTCGCTCGCTACCCCGGTCACCTTATCGGCTGGAACATCAGACCGTTCACGGAGGTAGGCCGCCCGAATAAAGCGCGCACTTGGCGAATAATAACCCGGCGGATTAGCCTTTCCGGAAAGGCGCCCGCTAGTCACCCGGGGCGTATTGCGGGGCACTTTCCCCTGGTTAAATTCGGGGATAAAGTCAACATACTTAGCCATCTGTTTGATCTCACGGTCAAAGTCCGGGCTATTAGTAACGACCCCCAGTGGGTTTTCAATTACCCGCATCGGCTGGGTTGTCGGCTCAATTACCACTACCCGTCCCGTCCGATCAGCCACCGCAAAGTGCATTTCTGACTTGCCAAACTTAATATCATTGTGCACGTCACTCATCAATTCAATTTCACCGAGATGGTCGACAAGGTCGTCGACGGATTTGAAATTCCCCAAGACATAAAAAGCAAACTCGTACGCTGCCAACTGAACCTGGTGACGGTTCGGCTTATCCACTAGCTGCGCACCGTTGTCAAAAGTTAGTTTCTGCGCCATCAAGCCAAATTCATTCACCCCATCCGAAACATCAACCCGACTTGCCGACAGGCTCCCGCCCCCGATTAAAGCATACTTATTACGGTAAACCCGGTGGTCATACACCGACTGCCAAGTAAAGTGCCGGGGGATAAAAAGCGGCGACACTGCCAAAACCGGCCAGTCCATTGTCCGGGCCAAGAGGTGGGTATGGTCGCGTGTAACCTGGTAAATGCTTGTACACATTGTGTGGTCCTCCCATTTTTATTTTCCCTTACATTTTACTAGCCAATGGTGCCCAACCCAACTAAAAAGGCCCACCCGCTATGGGTAGGCTTTAATGCTACATATTAGCCGAAGTAGTTGATACCAATGGCATCGCGGACTTCCTTTAACGTTTGGTTAGCCACTTCATTTGCCCGTGCTGAGCCTTCCTTGAGTACTTGGTCAACGTAGTCCAGGTTAGCCGCGTATTGTTCCCGCCGCTCACGAATTGGCTTTAATTCCGCCTGGAGGACGTCGTTTAAGTAACGTTTAATCTTTACATCCCCAAGGCCCCCGGCTTGGTATTGTTCCTTTAACTTGGCCACTTGTTCCTTGTCCGGGTCAAAGATATCCAGGTAGGTAAAGACCGTGTTCCCTTCAACGTGGCCGGGATCAGACACCTTGATATGGGTCGGGTCAGTGTACATCGACATGACCTTCTTTTGGATCGTGTCCGCATCATCCGACAAGTAGATGCAATTACCAAGTGACTTACTCATCTTGGCATTGCCATCCAGCCCCGGGATCCGGCCTTCACCCTTTGGTGGAAAGACCCCTTCTGGTTCCACCAGGATCTCGCGCTTGTAGATCCGGTTAAAGGTCCGGACAATTTCACGGGTCTGTTCCAGCATCGGTTCTTGGTCATCCCCCACTGGCACGGTGTCGGCTTTGAAGGCCGTAATGTCTGCCGCCTGGCTAACCGGGTAAATAAAGAAGCCGGCTGGCACACTTTCCCCAAACTTCTTTTGCTTGATTTCCGTCTTAACGGTCGGGTTCCGCTTTAGCCGTGAAACGGTCACCAGGTTTAGGTAGTGCATCGTCAACTCACTGAGGGCCGGGATTTGGGATTGGACCAGGATCGTCGACTTCTGGGGGTCAATTCCAACGGCCAGGTAATCTAAGGCCACTTCATGAAGCGAGCGCCGGATCTTTTCAGGATCGCGAGCATTATCCGTCAATGCCTGCTGGTCCGCAATCATGATGTAGGTATCGTACTTACCGGTGTTTTGCAGAGCCACCCGGTTCTTCAATGAACCAACGTAGTGCCCAATGTGTAGCTTCCCGGTTGGCCGGTCCCCAGTTAAAATTACGTGTTTCTTTTCTGCCATGATAATTCCTCCTTAAATTAAAAACGCCCCATTAGCCAATTAACTAATAGGACGCTTGCGCGCGGTGCCACCTAAATTGCAAATAACTTGCCGCTCTTAATTATGATTATGTTAAAATCCAGTTCGCACCCTGGGGATCTTTTCACCAGCCGTCCCTCGCTAAACTCGTGCTACTTAATAGTCATATTTTAGCGATTTTTGGTTCAAAAGGCAAGCTACCTACACAAACACTTGTTCCCATCGCCGACACCCCGTATAATAGGAATTAATAACTAGTGAAAGGAATGACTACTGTGGACCGCACCTACCTCGCAATTGACCTGAAATCCTTCTACGCCTCGGCGGAATGTGCCGCCCACCACCTCAATCCCTTGACTACTAACCTGGTGGTCGCCGATGAATCCCGCACCAGTAAGACTATCTGCTTAGCCGTCTCACCGGCCCTTAAACGGTTCGGCGTTCCCGGACGCCCCCGCTTATTTGAGGTCGAACAAATCGTGGGCCACTTAAACCGGGAGCGGGCCCATAATGCGCCTGGTCATCGGCTGGCTAAGTATGGTTCGATCTACCGGCCACAACTCTTGCGTAACCCCCGCTTGCGGATTAATTTCAAAATCGTGCCACCGCGGATGTCTTTCTACTTGCAAAAGAGCGTGGAAATCTATGAAATCTACCTCCGTTACTTGCCACCGGAAATGATCCACCCCTATTCAATCGATGAGGTCTTGATGGATGTGACTGATTACTTGGCGGGTCACCACATGTCGGCCCATGCATTGGCCAAGGAAATCATCCAAACAATCCAATTAGAAACGAAGATCACCGCCACCGCCGGGATTGGTACTAACCTGTACCTGGCCAAGGTCGCCATGGACATCGTTGCCAAGCGGATTCCCGCCGATGAAGATGGAGTCCGGATCGCTCAGATGGACGAGCAAGCCTACCGCCACTACCTCTGGGCCCACCAACCTTTGACCGACTTCTGGCGGATTGGCCGGGGGTATGCCAAGCGCCTCGCCAAGCTGGGGCTTCATACGATGGGCGACATTGCCCGTTGTTCCTTGGGTAAGCTGTCCGACCCCCTAAATGAGGAGGTCCTCTACCGGGAGTTTGGTAAAAACGCCGAGCTAATCATTGACCACGCCTGGGGATACGAATCGGCGACCATGAAAGACATTAAGAACTACCGGTCAGCCAACCACGGTATCTACTCCAGCATCGTCTTGCCCAAGCCGTATCGGTATAGCGAAGCCCGGCTGGTGGTCCGGGAAATGGTCGACATGCTCAGCCTCCAGATGGTCAAGCGCGACCTGGTAGCGGACCAGTTTTCGTTAACTGTCAACTACGACGTTCAAAGCCTTCACCAGGGGCACGGTTACCACGGCGCCACCACTACTGACTTTTATGGCCGAGAAGTCCCCCACCCCGACCACGGGAGCTTCACCACTAAGCTACCGACCGCATCACCACGGGAACTAACCGACCACTTTCTGGAACTATTTCGCCAGCAGGTCAACCCCGACCTCTTCATCCGGCGGGTGACCGTTACGGCAAACCACCTGGTCAAACAAGCGGTGGCGGACCAAATGACCCACACGGAACAGCTCGACCTCTTTACTAATACCCACCGTCATTTACAACGTGTTGACCAGGAAAGGCGGCAACGCCAGCAAGATCAAAGGGTCCAAAAGATGGTTCTCAAGCTCCAGGACCAGTTTGGCAAGAATTCGATTATTCGGGCCGCGGACCTCAAGGACGGGGCAGTTGCTAAAAAGCGTAACAAGGAGATTGGGGGACACCGGGCATAATGGACAATAAGCAATGGGAAGCCGAGAAAAAGCAGTTCAATGATACCTCTCGTTATAAGGACATCATGAACGTCCCCCGCCACGCTTCAAGGGCCCACCTGCCGATGCCTCAGATTGACCGGGCCGGCCAGTTCGCTCCGTTTGCCGCTTTGACTGGTTACAAGGAACTGTTGGACCAGACGGCCAAACGCTACCACAATAAGGACTACCTCAGTCGTGAAGAGTTGCTGGCCCTTATCAAGGAGATCAAGCAATTGAGTAAGGTTCGGCCCTGGCCCACCGTTATCGTCACCTACTTTGACGGCCAAACTGGCTTTTACGAGCATTATGCCGGTCAACTGGTTAACGTCGACTGGCGCCAGCAGCGGCTCCGGTTCCGGGATGGTAAGTCGGTGGTGATCCGGAATTTAAAGGATATCAGGTTAAAAGAAGAAATGTAACCTTTGTCTCCTACAAATACTGCAGCATAGGACAAGCTAGTCTTTAGAAAGCACAAAGGGACGCTAGTATTCGGAAAAATCCGAACACTAGCGTCCCTTTGTGTACTGTGGTAAGCCCACTAGCCCAGCGCTACTCAGCTTACCGAGCATTTATTCACTGGTTACTGCTTCTTTAGCGGCCACTTTCTTCTTAGCGGTGGCCATCATTAGCCGGATCCAGTTAAGTTGGTTAACCACCGAAGCACCCGGATCATAGTCAATTGGCATCAGGTTGGCACCCTTGTATTCACGGCGCAGTTCCTTTAGCATCCCCTTACCAACAATGTGGTTTGGTAAGCACCCAAACGGCTGCATGCAGACGATGTTATTAACGCCGGATCGGAGGAGTTCGACCATTTCACCTGGCAAAAACCATCCTTCACCAGTCATGTTCCCCAGGGAGAGGACCGGTTTAGCACCGGCCATCACTTCATCCCACGGGGTAATCCCGTTAAAGTGTTTTGAAGCCCGCAAAGCCGCATCCATTGGCTTCTCGGCCTGACGAATCAGCTTCAACAAGACAGCCGCGAAGAGCTGGGAACTCTTCTTGGCACCAAGGTGTTGGTGACGGTAAACCTGGTTGTACAGGGAGTAGTTCATGAAGCCCACAATATCCGGAACCACTGCTTCGGCCCCTTCCTTTTCCAGGGTCCCCACAATGTCGTTGTTCGCAATTGGCGAGTACTTGACCAGGACTTCACCAACCACGCCGACCTTGGGCTTAACAACGTCCCGCACTGGCAGGGTGTCAAAGTCGTGCACAATTGCGTGAACGTTGCGCTTAAATTCCTTAAAGCTCTCGTTCTCCACGTTGGGCCGGACCCGGTCGAGCCAGTCGGCATAGAGGGCATTCGTCGCCCCCTTCTCCACCTCATACGGCCGGGTATGGTAGACCAGTCGTTCGAAGAGGTCCCCGTACAAAAAGGCGATCGAGGCCCGCTTGATCAACGGCAGGGTAAAGGTAAGCCGGGGGTCGATTCACCCCCCTGGTTCCCCAGCGAAATGGAAACCACCGGCACCTGCGAGAAGCCGGCATCCTTCAAGGCCTTACGGATCAATGGCACGTAGTTAGTGGCCCGGCAGCCCCCACCGGTCTGGCTCATCATCACGGCGGTATGGTTCAAGTCGTACTTACCACTCTGCAGTGCTTCGACCATCTGCCCAATTGAAATGATCGCCGGGTAGCAGGCATCGTTATTCACGTACCGGGTCCCGACATCGACGGAACGGCGGTCCTTGATTGGCAGGTTAACGATGTTGTAACCCGATGCCTGGAGGGCCACGTCAACCAGGTTATGCTGGTGGATTGGCGACAGCATCGGCAACAGGAGGGTGTACTTCTCCTTCTTCGTTTCCTTGGTGAATTTGACCGGCGTTGGGTTATCGTAGAGCTTTTCCGGATGAATCTCCTTTTCCGTCCGCTCCTTGATTGCCGCCTTCAGTGACCGAATCCGGATCCGGATGGCGCCAAGGTTATCCCCCTCATCAATCTTCAAGCAAGTGTAGAGGCGGTTGTACTGGTTCATGATCTCTTCAACTTGGTCGGTATCAATGGCATCCAAGCCGCAGCCGAAGGAGTTGAGCTGAACGAATTCCAGCTCCGGCGTCTTGGCCGCAATCCGGGCCGCCGCATACAGGCGGGAGTGGTAGGACCATTGGTTAACTACCCGGAGGCCCTTGACATCGCCTAGGTGGGCAATCGAGTCTTCCGTTAGGACGTGAAAACCAGCCGCCGTGATCATCTGGGAAATCCCGTGGTTGATCATCGGGTCGAGGTGGTAAGGCCGCCCGGCAAGGACCACCCCGTGTTCACCCTTCTGTTTCAACATCATCAGGGTGTCTTCACCCCAGTTGTGGACCTTCTGGTGGAAGTTGTCCAGTTCCTGGTAGCCAGCCGCAAGGGCATCACGGACCTCCTGCTTTGTTACCCCCAAGTTCTTGAAACATTCGTAGAGGTTTTCCGCCGTTGACTGGTGGTCCGCCAGGTTCAGGAACGGGTCCCGGA
This sequence comes from Candidatus Limosilactobacillus intestinipullorum, assembly GCA_019117185.1. Taxonomy (GTDB): domain Bacteria; phylum Bacillota; class Bacilli; order Lactobacillales; family Lactobacillaceae; genus Limosilactobacillus; species Limosilactobacillus intestinipullorum. The sequence goes on from DXAF01000073.1 coordinate 44,737, forward strand.
AGTCGACCTGGCCGCTCCGGATTTCGTCGACATTGTTCCGGATTACTTCGGGGTAGGACTGGACGATTGGACAGTTATAGTGGTTGTTAGCAGCCTTCTTCTCCTGCAGTTCGTAGACGATTGCCGGGTAGAAGATCCGGTCGACGTGACGGTTGGCAATCAAAGCCATGATGTGGCCGTGGACGTTCTTGGCCGGGTAACAGACCGTGTCGGACGGGATCGTTTCCATCCCTTTTTCGTACTGCTTCTTGCTCCCCTTGGGTGACAAGATCGTCCGGAAGCACAGCTGCTTGAAGAAAGTCGCCCACAGTGGGGTAGTCTTCGTACATGTTCAAGACCCGGGGCAGGCCGATTGTCCCGTGCGTAGCTAACTTACTGCGGAGCGGTCGATACTTGAAGAGCTCCTTGTACTTCCGTTCAACCAGGTTGACCTTCCCATTATTCCGGGGACGCTGGCCATGCAGGCGGAGGGCCCGGGCCTCACCCCGTTCACAGCGGTTACCAGTAACAAACTTCCGGCTATCATTGAAGATGGTCAAAGTCAGCTCACAGTTATTAGCACAGCCACCACAGTGCATGTATTCCTTCTCAAAGGTCAGGTTTTCCATCTCCCTGACGGAAAGGAGGCTGGTCCGGTCACCCGCCTGGTAGTTATGTTCGGCAATCAGGGCCGCACCATAGGCCCCCATCAGGCCGGCAATGTTTGGCCGAATCACGTCAACACCCGCGATCTTTTCAAAGGCCCGCAGGACGGCATCGTTATAGAAGGTTCGCCCTTGGCAAACGATGTGGTCACCCAGCTCGTCGGCACTCCGCATCTTAATTACCTTAAAGAGGGCATTCTTGATGATAGAGAATGACAGACTGGCGGAAATGTCGCCGATCGTGGCTCCTTCCTTTTGGACCTGCTTAACCTTGGAGTTCATGAAGACCGTGCACCGGGAGCCCAGGTCGACCGGGTGCTTGGCCAGCAAGGCGGCTTGGGCAAAGTCTCGGATGTTGTACTTCAGCCCGGTAGCGAAGGTTTCCAGAAAGGACCCACAACCAGATGAGCAGGCTTCGTTTAATTTGATATCGGCTAAGGCCCCGTTCTTAACCGTCATTGCCTTCATATCCTGACCCCCAATGTCCAGGATGAAGTCAACGTCGGGCTGGAAGTAGTGGGCCGCCTGGTAGTGGGCCACCGTTTCCACTTTGCCAAGGTCAACATTGAGGGCGTTCTTGATCAAGTGCTCACCATACCCGGTGACACAGGCCTTACCGATTTTCACATCAGCCGGCATCTTCAGGTTCAGGTCCTTAAGCATCTGCTTGGTCTTCTCTAATGGGTCCCCGCCGTTGTTGTCGTATTCAGTAAACAGGAGTTTGTGGTCAGCCGACATCAGGACAATCTTGGTGGTTGTCGAACCAGCGTCAATCCCCAAGAAGGCCGTCCCGTGGTAGTTTGCCAGGTCCCCAGCCTCAACTCGGTCCTTGGCGTACCGCTGACGGAAGGCCGCCAGCTCGTCGTCGTTATTGAAGAGCGGGTCGAGGGCGTGTGATGGTGCCAGGACGGCGGAATCACCGTGCTCCAACCGGTCCAACAAGATGTCTAACGACAAGGTTGGCTGGTCATTAGCGTAAAGGGCTGCCCCCTGGGCCACGAAGAGTTGTGGGTTCTCTGGGAAGATAACTTCATCGTCGGTCAGGTGGAGGGTTTCGATAAAGCGGTGGCGGAGTTGGTCCATGAAGTAGAGGGGCCCACCCAAAAAGGCAACGTGCCCACTAATCTTATGCCCAGCAGCCAGACCGGAAATCGTCTGGTTGACCACGGCCTGAAAGATACTGGCCGCAATATCTTCCTTCCGGGCCCCGTCATTGATCAGTGGTTGGACATCAGTCTTGGCAAAGACCCCGCACCGACTGGCAATCGGGTAAATTTTTTCCGCGTGCCGAGCCAACTTGTTCAGCCCATCGGCATCGGTATCCAAGAGAACCGCCATCTGGTCAATAAAGGCTCCGGTCCCACCGGCACAACTCCCGTTCATCCGCTGTTCCAAAGAGTCGCCAAAGAAGGTGATTTTGGCATCCTCACCCCCCAGCTCAATGGCCACGTCCGTTTCGGGAATTAGCTGTTCGACGGTCTTCGTGCAGGCAATTACTTCCTGGATAAACTTTAATTGCAAGAGGTTAGCTAGGCCGATCCCACCGGATCCCGTAATCGTAAAGGCAATCGGGGTATCGCCACCCAGTTCAGCAATTGCTTCCTTGATTACCCGCTCACTCGCTGCTTTAACATCTGCATAGTGACGTTCATAGCGAGAGAAAAGGGTCTGGTGAGCACTATTCATCACCACCAGCTTAACCGTGGTTGACCCGACATCAATTCCACCAAAGAGTCTCTCTGCCATCGTAAAAATCCTCCCCTTACTTTTCCAACAGTTTGTATAATAATAGTTAATTATATCTTGATAACAAAACAACTAACGTTCAATCAGCAAATTGATTGGGTGTGTTTGTTAGGCAACAAATTCCAACATTCTGTCGGATTGCTTTTAAAAGGAGCGGTACAACTATGACAGGAAGACATGCGGGTACGACGGACCAAACAAAATATTATCAAGGCCTTTATCGCCCTAACTAAGGAAAAGAGTATTGACGCGATTACCATTCAAGAAATTGCCAATAAAGCGATGGTAAACCGGGCCACTTTTTATGCTCACTACCACGATAAGCAGGACCTCTATGACCAGATCTTCAACCAGGCAATCGGCCTCTTCACCCCCCTCCGCAACCCCCTCCTTTTTTGAACCGCCAAATCATGTTCTCTAAACTTGAGGATATCCTGACTGAGGTACTTGAAAACTGCTTTGAAAACCGGGATCTCCTCTTGTTAATCATTGACGGCACCCCCTCCCGCGTCCTCCAAAATCAACTAACCCCGATTCTTAACACCAACCTCATGGGGATCTTAAAAGAGTTTGGCATTGATAAAAAGAGCACGATCCCCTCCGATTTGGTGATCACTTATATCCTCGCCATCTTTATTAGCGTCCTCGCCTGGTGGCTCCATGAAGGACCGGCACACCACATGAGCGCCCGTAACCTCGTCCACACCTTGATCAGGCTCGCCCTCGACGGCCATATGCGGGTGCTTGGAATTGAGCCCAACTAATGCAAACAGGCTTCCAACGCTCGGGTCATACCGAGTATTGGAAGCCTGTTTGCATACTATTTTAACTTGAACAGCCTACCACTCGCCAAACAATTAAATTAACGTTCTGCGGAAACGGTCTTTTCAATCTTAAAGTTCTTGGAACCTGGTGCGCCCTTTTGAACTTGGTACTTCTTTGGATCCTTCTTGTGGCTCATATTCCAGTCATACCAACCACCATCGTAAATTTGGACGTTCTTAAAGCCCTCTTCTTTAGCGATGAAGAATGGTACACAAGCACGCCAACCGGTCCCACAGTAGAAGACCACTTCTTGATCTGGCGTGATCCCCTTCTTCTTCCAGTATGCCAGTTCTGCCTGGGGGTTCTTAATAGTCCCGTCAGTGTTAGTAAAGTAGGCAACATCACTGCTACTCTTACTTACTCGGCCGTAGATGGCCCCCTTAGGTTCACCAGTTTCCTTAATGTAGGAGTAACCACTAATATCACCAATGTATTCCTTCCAGGAACGGGTACTTACCAGCTTCAGGTCGGGATTCTTCTTTTCCGCTTGAACCAATTCCGCTGGCGTCTTAATCAACGCTTCTGGGTGGGCAACGGTGTTACTACCAAAGTCAGTCTGTTTTTGTGCCTTAACACTCTTCTTTTGTAGCGGTAAGCCGGCCTTCTTCCATGCCTGCTGTCCACCATCAATGATCTTAACATCCTTAACCCCTAACCAGTAGGCCGCAAAAGCCACCCGGGAAGCAGCAGAAATATCTGGGGAATAAACAATGATTGGTGTGTTAGCGGTAACCCCCTTCTTCAAGAAGTTCTTCCGTAACCGGCTGGCATCTAGAATGTTCCAGTGGTTAGCCTGGCTTTCCACTTCGTTGGTACTCATCTGAACCGCACCAGGGATGTGGCCCTTCGCAAAGCCCGGCACCTTACCATAGGCAACCGCCAAAACAACGGTATTCGGGTTTTGCTTCTTCAACTGCTGAGCCTGCTTAGCAGTGATGTAATATGTATTATCCGTAATCTGTTGGTCTTCTTTAACAAAATGACTTTCTTGACTGGCTGCGTGGGTAGTGCCATTAGTAAACAGGAAGCCCATCAATAGGCCACCCAGTACGACCCCCACCCATTTAAGAAATTTAGTCATAAGTGAAACTCCTCCTCAATTAGCTAATCTGCACTAGTATGTAAGCTCTTTCAAACGGATTTATCATACCACCAACCGGGTATCTGTGCAATAATTAATTTGGTTTAGCAAATTCTTTTAAAATTAGGTGGTTATTATGATCCAAACAGGCATTATCTTCGGTTTTGTGCTTGGCTTTCTCCTCCGTCAAAGCCAGTTCAACTTTGCACATGAACTCCGGCCCGGTCTAACCAGTCAGCAATCGGCTGGGTGGCTAAACATCCTGGTCATTATCCTCATCGCAAGCCTGGTCCTTTGGGGGCTCGTCAGTGTTAATGTCGTAACGTTACCCGACAATCCCGACTACTCGCCATCTGCAGTCATCTGCGGCAGCCTCATCTTCGGTTGCGGAATGCAGCTCAGTGCCGGTTGCATGATTGACTGTTTAGTTGACCTTGGGGCCCTGGATGGCAACGCCTTGCTCACGCTAGTTACCTTTATCTTGACCCTCGTCTTCTACAATCGGGGCCTCTTTAGCAAGAGCTTTGATGCTTTAACCGGCAACAACCTGGTTAGCGATACCTGGCTACAAGCTACCCACTACGCTTTCCCGGTCTCACTCCTGGTCCTCCTAGTTATCACCGGGGCTGGACTGACTTGGTACTTTAAGACCCGGTCAGTTAGCCGGTCAGCCTACTGGTTCCTTGCTGTGGCGGTTGGTATTGGCCTCCTTGCCGGACTAGCCTTCCTGGCAAATTCGTTAGCAGGAGGTTTTGGTAGCTTTGCCGTGGTCAGCCCCCTCCTTACCTGGTATGGTTTCATTAAGGGCCGGGGCGCCGGGATCAGCGTTAGCTGGGGAATGTACTTCACTGCCAGTATCATTGTTGGCTCACTACTGTCCTCACTTTGCCAGCGGCAGTTTCGTTGGCGGGCAGTTAGTCTTATAACCTTAATTCGCGCACTCGGCGGTGGCCTCTTGATGGGCCTTGGTGCCGGTCTTTCTAAGGGAACCTTTACCTCAAACGGATTAGTCTACACCGCAATGCTTTCCGTCCAGGGCTGGCTCGCCCTTATTTTCATCGTGGTCGGTTTCATGCTCACGGACCGGCTTGCCCGGCTGATAAACAGTAAGCTGGCTGCACGGCTCTAGACACCGCTACGCTTACTGGATAACATTTAAAAATGAACGAAGGGCCGACAGTATTCGGAAAATCCGAACGCTGTCGGACCTTCGTGCTTTCTAAAAGCTAACTGCACGTCATTAAGGGGTCCCACGGGCTTGCTTCACTTTAAAAAAATAAACAAATTAGGTCTCCCCTTAATATACTTGGAAGTTGCCTATTTCAATGGTCTAGTGTCCTTTGAGAAGAGGTGTGCATTGTTAACTACTTACTAGTTGCCCGCTTTTCCGATTGTGAAACCAGCGTTGCGGCGACCATCGAACTTGTAACGTTAGTGGTGGTCCGGGCCATATCGGCAAAACTGTCAATTCCAGCAAAAATACTGATCAGACCAACTGGTAACCCCAGGACAACGAACATGGCCGTAGCAAGCATGATCCCACCACCGGGAACCCCCGCGGTCCCAAAGGAAATAATCGGGCACAAAATAATAATGATGATTGCCTGGGTCAGCGAAATGTTACCACCCATCGAATGGATTGTATAGATCACCAACAGTGGCGGCCAGATACCGGCACATCCGGACATCCCCACTGCGGTCCCTAGCGACCCAACGAAGTTCGCGATTTCTTCTGAAACCCCGACTTTCTTAGTCAGGCATTCAACATAGAGCGGTAACGTTCCCGCACTACTCCGTGTTGAAAAGGCCACTGTTTGGGCTGGCAAAACATCATGATAAAACTTCACTGGTGATAGGTGACCGGCGAACTTCAATAAGAGACTGTCGGTAACTGCCAAGTGGAAAAAACAACTAACAAAAGTCAGAACAATAATCCATAATAATGGCAATAATGCTTTCGGGTCACTCGTCCCCATCGTATCGGCCATTAAGAAGATAATCGAGTACGGCAGGAAAGAAATAATAACCGCGATCAGCTTGTAAACAATATCGTGGCAGTCATCAATAAAGCCCTTAAAGTAGTGCAAAGCATCACCACCGCGTTTCTCAGTAATCGCCACCACTGCCATTCCGACGATAATTGCGAAGAAGACAACCGGAATGACCTGGCCCTTGGCCATCGCCTGAAAAATATTTTCTGAAAACAGGTCGGTAATGACCTGGGTGAATGGCGGCACCTTACCGACCTTAACCCCGTTGACGATGCTCAAATGGGCACCCTTACCGAGGTTGGTGCATAATGCTAAGACCGTTCCCACAATCGCTGCTAGTAGCGTCTGAAAGAGCAGCCAAAAGAGTGCCTTACCACCAATCGTCTTCAGCTTACTGGCCGAATTCATTGAATAAATGCTCTGAATCAACGAAACCAGTAAGAGGGGAATTACCATCATGGTAATCACTTTGACGTAAATAGTCCCAATAACAGCATCATACGAGGTATAGCCCTTAAAGATCAGGCCAATTACGATCCCGATCACCAGCGCAATTACCGCTGTAAAGCCAAACCCAATTTTTTAAGTAATAAGTAAACGACATAACATGCCAGCAATGAGACAGCAAGTGTTGCTAGACTCATCCACACAGTTGTTGACATTGAAAAACACCTCAATTAATTAAAGTCTTACCCATCTCCTCTCAAGCTACAAGTTCATGGCACTAGTTACCACCGTTTGGAAACGCTTTCATCCTATAATATTACCGACATTTATGCAAAATCTGGTTATTATACATAATTAAAAGTCCGCGGGTCAAGCTTACTGCTCAGCCCACGGACTATCTTTTGCCTATTAATGTTTTTTAGCCTGCATGATCTTCAGAATAACCGAATCGGTAGCGGCCATCCCCTCACTGGTCAGCCGTCCGAGATCCCGGATTGTATCATCAACTGATTCGCTAACAACCCCGTTCGTCGCCGGGATGGTGATCCCTTGTAAGGCCATGTTGACGGCCTTGAGCATCGTCTGAACGGAGGTTGACACCTTGACAGCACATGAGCAACCAGCCCCGTCACAAATCATCCCATTGGCATCACCGACCATGATTTTAATTGCTCGGCCAGCATCAGCAACGCTGCCACCGGCTAGGTAACAGATTCCAGTCGCGGCTCCCATTGCCGCCGCATGGGTTGCACAGTAAGCCGTTAAACTCGGCAAAAAGGAGTGTATATAGATTAAGGTCAGGTGGGAAAGGGTTAATGCCCGGACCAGTTGTTCTGGTGACGAATGCCAGTGGTCAGCCACCACGCAAACCGGTACAGTTGCCGTAATCCCCTGGTTACCGGAGCCTGAATTTGTGGCTGCTAACAGCTGGCTCCCCCCATCCGAGCGTCCGCAGCAGCCGCGGTTTGCGCCACAACCTGGTTAGTGAGGGTCGTCGTTTCACCGAGGCCGTCAGGATTATTGAGGGCCCGACCAACGCCCATCCCATACTGGTGGTTAAGCCCTTCCCGTGCCAGGGCCATGTTGTAGTCTTTCGTGACCGTTATAAATTCTAGCTGGTCCAGCGGGACAGTCGTCGCAAAGTTCCAGATGTCCGCAAGATTAGTCTGCCGGATGAAGGCCAACCAGCTACTCGGCTTAGCCGCCGTCGGCTTTCCCCGGTCAATAACTACCTGGTCATCATGTTTAACCAGGTAAATGTTGGTGTGGCTACCGGCAATGTTGGCACAGGCGGTATGCCCAGTAACCGTAGTTACCCGGACCGCCACATAGAGCTTCTCTTCCACATCAGCCACAGTCACACGAACCTTCCCAGAGTGGGCCAGTTTCTTTACCTGGTCACATTGAGCGGCCGTCACGCGGGGGATAACCCCTAAGCCGGCAGTGGGGTTACCCACCAAGTAGCCAATGGCCGCCGCAACCGGCAACCCCGCTTCGCCGGTACCAGGAACGATGACCGCCAGCGCATTTTTAAAAACATTCGCCGAAACCGCAACGTCAATCTGGGCAACCGGTTCGCGCCCTATCCCTTATTTTGGTACTCATTGCTTAACCGTCGTAACCGTTTGCTTAGCTTAGGCAACATCGAAAGACCCGCTAAAAGAATCCCCGCGATGGTCAAGTCTAAGAAGAGCTTTGGTGAAAGGCCATCCTTTAAGATCTGGGCTGCTAAATAGGAATAGATAAAGCAGGCCGGCATCATCGTCAAAAAGGAGATCACCGTGAACTTTCGGGTTGTCATCGGGGTTAGTGCATAAGCATAGCTCTGGATAGCATATGGGAAAACGGGCACCAATCGGGTGAAAATTAAAAAGGTCGTTCCGTTCTCCCGCACCCCCCGCTCAATTTTCTTGAAGGTGGGACTATCACCCATCTTTTCCACGATGTAGTCACGGGCAACGTACTTCCCCAGGACAAAGGAAACCGAACAACCAATCGTGGCACCAATCACCGTCAGGGCACCACCAATGAAACCGCCCCAACAAATACCACCGACGATCGCCAGTAGCTGCCCTGGTAGCAGGAAGACCGAGGTAAAGATGGACAGGGCGATAAAGATTAAGTAGCCCCACCAGCTACTCCCCTGGATCAGGGCCCGCAATTGGTTAAAGTCGGTTAATAGCCTGGTCAACCCCAGCTGGTAAGCGGCAAGCAAAACCAGGATAAACACAACGAGGAAGATAATAATCTTTTTCATTTTACTGGGCCCCCTTATTCCCCTGCAGACCAGCGAGCAAGCGGCGGTAAATGAGGTTGTTAAAGGCCAGCGGGTCCTTAATGTGAGCCGGCATCGTTACCAACCGGGATGAGTAATCAACTAATTGCAGGCGGCCCACACTCGCCAATGCTGGCTGGTTAGCCGCCAGGAAGACCCGCTCAGCGGTAAACAGTTCCGGCTGCTCCAAATAGACAGCCGTCGTAATGTCCCAGTTACAGAAGCCGTCTAACCCCAGATCCCGCTGCTGGACGGCAATCCACTCGTTGATTGCCGTCGTGAAGTACCGGTACTGGTCAGTGGGCAATTGTTCCTGCAAGTGGGTGGTCAGTTGTTGGTTAAAGTGCTGGGAAAACAGGGCTTCAGTGGTCATGTGCCCGTTCATGATCACCAGCGGCACACTGCTGGCCAAGATCAATTGGGTAGCTGCCGGGTCAATTGAAAAGTTAAGCTCACCAACCTCATGGCCATTAATGACCAACGGGAAGCAATTCCCCCCCATCAAGACAACCCGCTTGACCTTGTTCAGAAAAAGGGGGTCAGTCGCTACGGCCCGTTTGATGTTGGTAAGGCCCCCCGTCCCCAGGAGGGTGATTTCATGGGGATAGGTATTAACCATTCGGACAAGGAAGTCCCTAGCAGCTTCATCAGGTTCTTCACCCGTGTCCGGTGCAAAGTAATAGTTAAACGGCAGGCAAAGGTGCTCTTTAAGCCGCCGGGTTGCTGCCAAGACCCCCGCCCAGTCACTATTACCATGGTCGAGGGTAACCCCGAGCAGGTCGATATTGGTCGACCCCAACAGGTAAATGATAGTTAGGCCATCGTCAACGTCACAGCCTGGTAGGTCAAAGGTGCAGTCACAATCCAAGATCACTTTTTCACTCATTCATTTTCCTCCTCAAACCATTGACGAAGTCGGCTGTTATGATCATCGAGCTGGCGCCGGGCCGCCTGCAAGTCAGCGGGACTATCCACATCGGTCTGCGCGGCCAGTAATTGCACATCATGCCCGGCCACCCGACTAAGGGTCGACTGGAGAACGGTTGAATGCCCCCAGTCAATTGCAGCATTAAACAGTGGGGTCAAATCAATCCCCCGTTGCGCACCAATGAGGTAATAACCGCCGTCAACACTGGGGCCAATTACAACCTCCTTCATAACTTGAAAGGCTCGCTCAACCGTGGTGGCCGTCAGTTGTGGGAGGTCACTGCCAGTCAAAACTACTTCCTGGTAGCCACGGGCGAAGGCATCTGCAAAGGCGTTATTCATCCGCTGACCAATGTTATCTCCGTGTTGGGGAAAGGCAGTAACAAACGCCGGTAAGTCCGCTAAAAAAGCGGCTGGGTCTTGTTCGTCAGAGTACGCTAGTAAGACGTCCACTCCCGCTGAGGGTAACTGGGCCGCACTAGCTAATAGGTCAGCTAATAGGTCGGCCTGGACACTGCTGGCCTGCTGGCCGGTATAGGTTGGCGTCAGCCGGGTCTTACACTTGTTAGGAGTGGGGATGCGAGTAAAGATTATATAGGCTTTGTCATTTTTCATCGAGCACCTGCTCCTTAATTGCGTGGTCAATAAAATCATCTTGCATGTACTGGGTAACCTTACGGTAAATTTCTTGGTTTTGTAACTGCTTTTCCCCACTGGCATACTCGTCTAGTGCCATTGCTGACCAAGACAATGCCCGCAGCATTAAGTAGGGATGGTAAATCCGCAAGGCCGTTAAGAATGCCTCCCGGTCAAAGCCCGTCATTGCCAGGTACTTGTCGATAAAAGCCCGCTTGGTAGTCTGATCCAAGCGAATATCAGTCCGCCAGAGGGTCGTCGTTGATGCTAAAAACTGCGAGATATCCTGAACCGGGTGACTGATTACCGGCTTTTCCCAGTCAATTAGCCAGCCCTGCCGACCAATGATAAAGTTATGGGAATTGACCTCGGTATTGTTAACCCGCCACAACTGTTGGTCGCTGAAAAAAGCTTCCTGACCAACGTTTTGTTGGCACCGGTCCAAAGCTTTTTCCAACACGTTCTGGGCATGCTGAGGGACAAAGTGGCTCCCCCAAACCGGTGCTAATAGTTGCTGGCATTCTGCTACCCGGGCCCGTAAGATATTATCCTTTTCTGCAATCAGGTTGGTAGCGGCCGGCCGGTCAACTGCCAACTGGTGAATACGGCCAAAGATCCCGGCCGCCGTCTGCATATCAGTTCGGTAGTCCAGGGGATGCCCGTGCAAGAATTCCATAATCAAGAGGCCCTGGTCAAAGTCGCGTTTGCGGTCATCAACATAGTACCCCCGCGGTGTGCAGCCGGAACGTTCCAACCACTTAAGTGCGTTATATTCGTAGCGGATCTGGTTGCTGGCATTAATCTGGCTCCCATAGTTTAACCGAAAAACGTACTGGTGGTCTCCCGCACCGATCAAAAAGTTCTGGTTATACTCACCCTGGGCCAGGAATTGAACCCGCACCGGTTGAGCCAGGTGCAACCGCTCAATAAGGCCATGTTGGGCCAGGTAGTGTTTGATTCGTTCAATCAACTGTGCCTGCTTTGTCATTGCTGTCGGTCCTTTCCATAGTAAAGCTGGGCCAATTTCTGTGGGGAAACACCGCAAAGAAATAAGGCCTTGATTCCCATTAACTTAGCGTGAACACGCCAGGGGTGCTGGGCATACTTGCGACTAGATGCCTGGATCTGGTCTGGCAACTGGGCAAAGTACCCACAGCAAGCCAACTTCTTGCTTAAAATCCAGTCCTCCATCAATGGTTCATCAGGAAAGCCCCCCACCCGGTCGTACATCTCCCGGCTAGTAAAGAGGCCCTGGTCACCAAAAATTAGGCCAAGGTGACGGGCCCGCCAGTTAGAACTGACCGCCAAAAAACGGTAGAAGAACCCTGATTGAACATAGTTAAGGCGAAGACAAGCAGCCACGGCCCCACCATCAACCGCTCGCGTCAGGCGGCGACCCAGGTGTGGATAGGCCCTTAGTTGCACGTCGGCGTGAAGAAACCACAGGTACTCCCCGCAACTGTGCCGGACACCAAGCCGCAACTGACGGCCCCGGTTCCCCTTGGCTGTTTCAACCACCCGGGCGCCGTACTGACTCGCAACACGGGTTGTGTAATCGTGACTATCAGCATCCACCACTACCACCTCATAACTTATGTCAGCACATACCGCCGGTAGCTGGTCCAGCAATCGACCAAGGTTTTTCTCCTCATTCAGGGTAGGAATAATAACCGATACTAATGGCATCGAACCACCCGGCCCCCGGCCGGCAAGTCAAGGTGGACCTGGGTGCCAGCCGCTAATTCCTGGGTAAAGGCCGTTTGCCGTAGTTCAAGCCGCTGGTTATCAACCTGAAAGACCACGGTCGGCCCGGCCGGCTGCCAAAATACATCTTTAACCGTCGCTAATAAGTCACCGTCCTTGCGAAGCGTTGCCTTACAGGTAAACGGCACTAATAGTTCCACCGTCCCTTGCAGGTGGTCTGGGTTGGCAACTGTTAATTGGCTGGTACCCACTTGAAAGCTAGTGCCTTTCACCGTCCCCCGAAGGTAGTTAAAACACCCTAACAGGTCGGCCACCAACCGACTTACTGGCTGGGTATACAATTTTTGCGGACTAGCCACCTGTTGGACCTGGTGGTTGGCAATCACCACTACCCGGTCAGACAGTAAGAAGGTTTCCTGTTGGTCATGGCTGACCATGATAACGGCAAAGTGATACCGTGCCTGCAGTCGCCGCAGGTAAGCATACATTTGCTGGCGCAAGTTACCATCCAGGCTGGAGAATGGCTCATCCAACAAGAGGAGCTTGGGGCGTAAAATGATTGCCCGGGCCAGTGCAACCCGCTGCTGCTGTCCACCGGATAACTGGGCTGGATACTGTTTTTCTAACCCAGCTAATTGAAATTCGGTCACCATCTCTGCCACCCGCTGGCGTACTTCAGCGCGCGCAACATGGCGTATTTTTAAGCCAAAAGCAATGTTTTCACGAACCGTCATGTGCGGAAATAAGAGGTAGTCTTGAAAGACCAGCAGGGTATTAGCACGGCAATTATTACCGGTAAATTCAACGGTCCCGGTCTGGGGAGTCAATAGTCCCGCGATCATCTTTAAAATCGTTGTTTTCCCCGCCCCGGACGGCCCAAATAGGGTAACAATCTCCCCCTCATTGACCGTAAACGAAACATCCTTAACAACTGGTCGTTTCTCATAACGATAACTAATTTCTTTGACGTTTAATCCCATGACGACCCCCAATAATAGTTGTAATCACACCGACGCCAATTAACGACGTCACGATAAAAATAATGCTATAGACTGATCCAACACCAAATCGACCGTTATTAGCAAACGGAATCAGCAGCAATGGCAAGGTAATAATGTTGCTATCACCAACGAAGAAGGTCGGTAGGTATTGGCTATATGAAATGATGTAACACAGACTGGCCGCGGCGATTAATCCCGGCCGCAGTAGCGGTACCGTTATTCGCCAAAACGTTTGCCAGGTGTTGGCACCGAGGTTATAAGCCGTTAGCTGGTAAGCCGTCCCCATTTTCCGGTAACTTTCCAGCATAATCTGCATTGCGTAGGGCAACATAAAGAAAACGTGGAGGATGACCACCCCAAGGTAAGTCCCGCTCAGTTGCCAGCGCAAGAATTCCGTTTCGGTTGATGTCACAATCGCAATTGCCGGTAAGATCATCGGCAAGTAAATGATGAATTCAATCAGACGCCCGGATAGCAAATGTTGCATAGTCAAAAACCGACACGCTGGTAAGGCAATTGCCAGTGTAACTACCGTCGCAACAAAGGCAATCACCGTGCTATTCCAGATGCTAGGCCAGAAATTAGGGTCAGCATATGCCCGCCGGAAATACAGCCAGCCATACTGACTCGGCAAGACCGCCGGGTAAGTCCACTTGACCGCTACCGCCCATAAAATGATCATCACGATTGGGACCAGTACCATCAGGCTGGCTAACCATAAAATTACCACTTTTTTTCTCATTCTTGATACCGGTCCTTTCCGCCAGGGAGTAACCGGCTAATTAACAGTGCTAACAGCGTTGCTGCCAGGCAAATCACCGACAATATTGTGTTTAAAGCAAAGGCTGCCGGCCGTGACTGTAAATCCGGTTGTAAAAATTGATCATAGATGGTTAAAGCAATCGTTTCATTGCCGGGGTTACCTAAAATATACGGTACTTCGAAGTTCGCAAAGGTAAAGCAAAATAGAATGATAAATAGGGTAAACAGGGTCGGTTGAACTAACGGGAGCGTGACGTGCCAAAAGGCCTGCCACCGTGAAGCCCCCAGATTGCGGGCCACACTGGTGTAGCCACTCTGGAGCTGGCGCAAGATTGCCAACATAGTCACCGCCACGTATGGTATTTCTTTATAGAGGAAGACAATGATAATACTGATCCCCCAATGATCATTGACTAATAATGGGAAGGCATCAATAGAAGATATTAGGTGAAGGTGGTAGGCGACCCGCGACACCAGCCCAGATTGGGTCAACAGTTGCATGATCATCAAGGCGACGATGATATGGGGGATGGTAATTGGAACCGTAAAGAGGCGTGCTAACCAGCGGTGGTTACCAGCCACTCGTTCTAAGGCCATCGCCATCACTAACCCCAATGCCAGGGCCCCGACTGTCGAAACCAGGCCCAAATAAAGGCTATATATCAACGAGCGGACAAAGTAACGGTCACTAAAAACAGCAAAATAATAAGACAACGTTAAGTGGCGTAACCCAATTACCGGGTAGTAGCCTAAACTAATCGCAATAGACTGAAAAAGCGCTGCAATAATTACAACGCTATTCAGACCTACAAACGGTAGGATCAATAAAAGATATTTCTTTTTCATTAATTATCCCCGTGCAGGACATGTTCCTTCCAGAGTGACTCAATAATAGCAATCTTTTTTGCCTGAACTTCTGGAATTTGGTGGGAGCGTAACTCTTGGTCTGATGGCACGCCCTTGTTAGTGTACAGACTTTCTAGCTTTTGCCGGTTTTGTGGTGTCAGCTTACTGTAGTCAAACGGTGGCAGTGAGTACCCATATTTTGCCTCCGCCTTTTTAACTTGTGCTGATTCACTGGTCATTTCGTTGATCAATAACAACGCAGCATCCTTGTTAGCGGATGAGTTGGCAATCGCTAAGTAACTTTCGTTAGCAATGTTACCCTTCTTAAAGAAGAACGGCTGGGTGTCAGCGCTAAACTGGTGTTCATCACGTTCAACTGCCCCATGAGTTGGTGAGTAGCTAAAGTCCATGTTGATCTGATGAGCCGCATACATTTTATCCAGTTGGGCCGTCGTCGTCGGGTAGGTCTTCCCCTGTTTCCAAAGGTATGGCTTCAATTCATTAAGGTAGTCAAGGCCCGGCTTGATAGCCTTATACATTCCGGCCTTCGTCGCTGGTGCATCGTACACCCGCTTATAGCCAACAATATTGCAGATCACGTTACGGACAAAGGCACTCCCCGTAAATTCCGGCGGCGCCGTATACGTTAATTTACCAGGATGGGCCTTGGCATACTCCAATAGTTGTTGGGCACTATCTGGGAAATGGTTATCAAAGTCCCCCGGCCGACCAAAGAAGGTTAATTGCGCCGTTCCGTATGGCACTTCGTAACCCTTAATTGGTGTCGCAAAATCATACTTTGAATAGTGACCGTTAGTGTACATCAAGTTCTTAAAGCTCGGGACCTTGTTGGCAAATGGCCCATAGAGGAGGCCCTCTTTTTTAGCGGTATAGAAGTTTTCACCGTTAATCCAGATTACGTCAATGTTGCCGGTCTTCCCAGACTGTTTAATTGACACCAGTTTATTTAAGATATTATCGATGTCCATTGGGACCCGTTTAACTTTGATGTCATACTTCTTTTTCATCGCTGGGGCAACGACTTCATCAACCCACTTGTTGGCCTGTTCGTTTCCGCCAAAGCCATAGAAGGTTACTTCCTTACCTCGGGCCGTCTTTTCGGCATGCTTAAATGTCGTAACTTTGTCACCAGTACCAGATTGGCTGCTAGATGACTTACCACATGCGGTCAGTGTTACCGTCACTACCATACAGGCAGCCAGTAGTAATAACCATCGCCACCGCGCGTGTCGCTTTTGCTTCATTTTCAATTACTCCCCATTTCTATGCTTTTTGAATAATCTTCTTTGTCCGATAGCGGTTTTGCCAAGCCTTCAACGTATTTCCCAGGTCATTCGGCTTAGGCTGATCTCCTAGGTGAACTACGGGGCCAAAAATCAAGTCCAGCAGGTGCCAAGACCGGGCACCACCAATTGACATTGCCAGTGTACAGCTTGAGCAATAACTAACTACGTAGTCCGTCTTAAAGGTCTGTACCCGTTTACGGGCGACCTCGTGGCTTAGCTGGGCGTTTGAGACACCGCACATGCCACCAAAGCCACAGCAAAGGGTATTACGCAAGGATAACCGGTTGCGCGCGACTTTATACCCCAGGAACTTCATAATTTGGCGGACCGCCCGCTGGACATCCGTCCGGTCACGTGCAGAACAGGAGTCTTGAATTGAAAAGACCACGTCGCTGTCCTTAGCCTTGTTGTGGTACTCTTCTGGCAACCCCCATTCCGCCATCTTTACCCATAGTGAATCGACCTTAAACTTCTTTTCTTCGGTCATCACCTTTAGGCAGTTCTGACAGGCCAACAATAGGTCGTCAATTTCAGCATCACGGACCATCTCTGCAAGGTTTGCAAAGTGGTTTTCAAACTTTTCCGTCTCACCGATCATCTTCATCGGCTTGCCACAACAAGCTTCAATGATCGCTAAATCGGGATATAAATCCTGTAAGTAATTAATAATATGTTGAACATTCTCTGGGCTAGTGGAAGCTAGTGAACAGCCCGGCATAAATCCATATTTCATTCCTACTTTTCCTCCTTGCTCGTTGCCTTACCATGCCCCTTATTAACCGTTGTAAATAGTGAGCAATACGAAAAGCGCTGGTGAAAGTAGACTCCCCGCAACGACTTTAACGGCCGCTTACGACTATTCTTAATCAGGTCCTTACGCATACTGTAAAAGGCTTCGTCCAGCTTTAATTGTTGTGGACACACCCGGGTACAGTGGGCACATAAAAGGCACGAGTAGGGGATTTCTGGGTCAATGTCACCATCATCCAAAAATTTTTGAAACAGTTGTTTGGGCGACTTGCAGTAGGCTTGCAAGAATGGACAGTCTGGCATACAACGTCCACACTCCGTACAATTCTCAACGATATTTTTCGCAAGCGCTTTCGTATGTCGAGAAAACTTCATCTAAAATTCTCCCCTTAGATCTTTGACCACTTAAAAACGTGGCCTTCCATTTGTGACTTTTAGTGATAAGATAATAAATGTTCATTAGTCTTGATACATTATTCACATTATCCCAAAATAGCTAATAATGCAATTAGTTTTTGCCCTATTTTTGCTTATTTTGAGAGCGCTGCCAAAGGAGGAATCTCTTTGAATACGTCATCCAATCTTTCCAGCCCAAAGAAAAGTTACCGACTAGGCCGATGGATAACGATTGCTATTATTTTGCTTGGCATTATTACTTACTTCACAATACCCGCAGTTAAGTATTTTTGTAATCAAATTATTTATATGTTTAGCTCCGGTGATTTTACCGTTGTGAAGGATTTTGTTGCCTCATATGGGGTTTACGCTGCTGTTATTTCTTTTTTCCTAATGGTTTTTCAAAGCGTTGCGGCCCCACTACCGGCCTTCCTGGTTACCTTTGCGAACGCGAGTCTCTTTGGCTGGTGGCAGGGAATGTTGCTATCCTGGGTCAGTTCACTGGCTGGGGCGGCACTCTGCTTTTACATTGCCCGCTTTTTAGGCCGGGACGCGGTCGAAAAGCTCACCACCAAGTCGGCGCTCCAGTCAATCGACCGCTTCTTTGCCCGTTATGGTCGGAACTGCATCATTATCTGCCGGCTATTACCGTTCATTTCATTTGACCTCGTCAGCTATGCCGCTGGACTAACCTCGATGTCATTTAGTGGCTTCATCATTGCTTCGGCAATCGGTGAACTCCCCGCCACAGTAATTTATTCATACGTCGGCGGGATGCTAGTTGGCGGTGCCAAGATGTTTACGATGGCCCTATTAATTCTCTTCGCCCTCTCGGCACTAGTAGTCTTATTCCGTAAGATTTACGTTAACCGTCACCAAGATGATGAACTAAAAGCTAATAACAAAAACTAATTCAGGAGGAACTAGACAATGAACTTAAAGAAACTCTTCGTGGGATTTGCTGCGGCACTGTCTCTACTAACCATCGGCGTGAGCCTTGCTCAATCAAACACCGCCTATGCTGATGAGAAAATTACCGTCAACAAGGCAAAAAAGGAAGTTGAGTACCCGGCCGTTGTCAATGGTACTTACTTTACCCAACCAACCCGGCACCTGTGCGTTTACAAAAACGGGTCCAATGGTGATAAGGCCGTCCTACGCGGTGAAGTTAGTGAAATCACCTTCTACAACGCCCTCAAGAAAATTGGTGCCAAACCTGGTAACAATTTACGCCCAGCTGATATGAAGGCTGCTAAGGGGCAGGGCAAGCGCGTTCAAGGTAGCAAGCTTAACATCTACATCAAGTGGAAGGGACACAAGGCGGTCCCTGTTCAAGACTGCATTAAGTCTTCAAAGAAGTACAAGACCGACTTCCGCTTCGGTGGTAACTTGGGCCGGGCCAAGACGATGAACACTGGTTGTGTCGTTTGTTTTGACAGCTGTGCTACGGGAATCGTTTCTGACCATGCTTGGCCAACTGGTTCAACGGAACCTAACCACGTTGTTAGCTTCCGCGGTAACCAAAAGGTCCTGCCAAAGGATGGTACCCACGTTACGCTGATCGTTAAACTCGCGGAAAAGTAAACTAATGAAACTACTTATTGGGATTTATAACTCGTTCTTATGGAGTCTCTTGATTGCTACCCTTCTTTTTAATGACACCTGGTTGCAAATGCGGGTCAATATCGGTTACCTCTTCTTTGCCTGTTGGTTGCTACTAGTGATTATCTGGTCACTAGTAATGCGCCACCGAACCGTTAATCGTTGGTTGACCGTAATCAATATGGTTATCGTTACGGTGGTTGCACTAGCGGTCGAAGGGGTGACCAACTTGCTGGTTATCCCCGCCGCCTTCATTCGTGAAGGGCTCCATGCTGAGAATGTTTCATTTACCAGTATTAACCTAGTGCTGGTCATTATCATTATCGCGGGGTTCTTGCTGAGTCTTAAACCCCTTGTGAGGAGACGCTAGGCTGTGAACGGAGCCGAAAAAAGTTCTGCTTTCTCACCGGCTCCGTTTGTTCTTTAAAATTAATCGTCCAATTACAGGCTCATTAAATTAAAAACCGGCGGCCATTGGCTACACTAACAACGAAGTGCAACCAATGGCCGCCGGTTTATTTTAATATTACTATTAAGGGATTATTGGGACTGGCTAGGCCTCTTCGACCACAAAGAGCCGGGAGCTAAAGTCCGACGGATCCTTTTCCGGCTTGGTCCGGTCCATGATCCGGGAAACGAAGTAGCCAGCATTCATTAATTCGGCACCGGAGAACTTCTCATCCCCACCGTTAACCGTGTATTGCTTCTCAGGATCCAGTCCCGCAAAGTAGACCCGAATATAGGCTGGGTTAGCACCGTTAAGGATCTGGAAGCGTGCGGCAATTGCTGCCGTCCGATCATCATTAACGACTTCCCACCCGTAAACGTTATCGCTAACCGTATCAGGATTCTCTAACCGGTAAAAACGGCCAAACTGGAAGAGTTGACGGTACTTCTTGTAAAAGGCCACTTGGTACTTAATTTCCGCCAGTTGTTCCTTCGGGAGCTTGGTAATGTCTAGTTCGTAACCAAAGTCACCAAAGTAAGCAACTGCTGCCCGGGTTGCTAGTGACGTTAACCGGCCAACCTGGTCATTTGGCACTGCGGAAACGTGAGCACCCCACATTGACTGTTGGTAACCATACGAGGTCCCATCCTGGATTTTAATCCGTTCAACGGCATCCGTATCATCACTGCACCAAGCCTGTGGTGCGTAATACATCATCCCGAGGTCAAAACGACCACCACCAGAGGCACAAGATTCAAAGAGAACCTTTGGAAAGGCACTCGTCAGGCGGGCATATAGTTGGTATACCCCGAGGATGTAGCGGTGGGCAAACTCTAGCTGCCGGTCAGCCGGTAACTTAGCCCCGAACATTTCTGTGATGTTCCGGTTCATGTCCCACTTGATGTAGTCCAACTGGGTCTTCTTAATGATGGCACTAATGTGATCTACCAGGTAGTCAACCACTTCTTGCCGGCTCATGTCTAAGACATACTGGTTCCGGGCTGGGGTACTCTGCCGACCAGGCGTTGCGATCATCCAGTCGGGGTGTTCTTCATAGAGCTTACTATCGATCGAAATCATTTCCGGTTCGAACCAGAGGCCAAATTTCATCCCCTTGTCGTGCACCTTCTTCGCAAAACCGTCGATTCCCGTTGCAAACTTCTTCTCATCGACGAACCAGTCACCCAGACTGGACTTATCATCGTCCCGGTGGCCAAACCAACCGTCATCTAAGACAAACATCTCAATTCCTAACCGATGGGCTTCATCAACGATTGGCATCAGCTTATCCTCATTAAAGTCCATGAAGGTTGCTTCCCAGTTATTAATCAAAACAGGCCGTTCTTCGTGGGCAAAATGGGGGTTAATCAGGTGGTCCTGGTAGAAGTCTGCTAACTGGTGACTTAACTGGTTAAAACCAGCACTGGTGTAGGTCATCACCGCTTCAGGTGTCTGGAAACGCTCACCATCAGCTAGGTGCCAGCCAAACTCGTCCGGGTTAATCCCCACTAGGACCCGGGTCGTATCAAACTGGTCGACCTCAACAGAATCAATGAAGTTGCCGGAGTAGATGAAGTTGAACCCAAAGGCGCCTCCCTGGTTGTTATCAGTGTGTGGCCGCGCCAGCATAAAGAATGGGTTCTGTTGGTGGCTAGAAGCGTCCCGGAGGCTAGAAATGCTTTGTATACCAGAACGTAACGGTGTCCGAATCAGGTGCCGTTCCCGGGCCCAGCTACCGGAGAATTGTACCATGTCATAGTTAGCGTCCGGCAGGTCTAATTGCGCACTTAACGCCCGGTCCAAGACGATGTCCTTACCATGGTTCAGGAAGGTAGCGCTGCGGACAATCACGTCTTCACGGTCAAAGACGGTGTAATGAAGCGTTAAGGTAACGTTTGCGTACTCGTCTTTAAATTCAACATCTAGTGTCTGCGCATCGGTCCCCTGGTCGTCAAAAGAAGACGGCAGGTCCGCCAGACGCTTCTTGCCATCAGTAATCTTGAAGCCGGTGTATTTAAATTCCGACGTCCGCGAACCATCGTTATAAGTAATTTGGTAGGCCGGATAACGGTAATCACCCTTGCCAAGACCAGCATACTCCTGCTTGATTAATTCCAGTTGAAAATCGGGCTGTTCAACCGTCAAGGTATTGGTACAGTCGTGTTCTTCACGGCTGGCCAAGTTCTGGTAAGCGGCCTTAACTGGGACCCGTTGCCCGTAGTAGAGTTGGCCGGCTTCCCCATTTTCCAGGATCTTAAAGACGTAGCTCGTCTTAGCGGTCTGTAAGTGGAAAAGCTGTTGTTCTTCATTAACATGGATACTCATTTTGAATAACCCCTTTACAAAATTGTAAGCATTTACAATGACTATTATAGCCTTAATTTGTTGCGAGCACTAGTTGTTCATCATCATCTTGCGGCTGCTTTTGTAATTCAACTCGTAAAACATCATCACCCGCGTGAACGGTCGTTCCGGGCGCCGCAGTTAGGTTAATTGGCCCGAGCTTCTCGGTGTTTGTCACCGTAACAATGACCGTATCGTCAAGGCCGGCCTTCTTAATCACTGGGTCCCAAAATTCAAGAATTTCTTGACCCTTTTTAACCCGCTGACCTTCCTCAACGTAGGAAACAAAACCGGTACCCTTCAGTTTAACGGTCCCAATTCCAATGTGGATCAACAAGGCGACCCCATCATCACTGAGTAGACCGACTGCGTGCCGAGTCGTAAAGACCTGCTTGACTTCAGCATCAAACGGCGCTAATACGCGACCATCAGTTGGTTTGACCGCGAAGCCATCACCAGCGGCGCCAGATGAGAAGGTGTCGTCGTTAACATCTGCCAGGTTCATCAACTGACCAGTGACTGGCGTTGGCACCGCCACTGACTTGGTATCCTGGTTATCATCTTTAATGTGCTTACCCCAGGTTTTTTCTAGTTCAGCCACGATTTCCGCGTGCTTTTCCTCACTTAAGATCACCTTTTTGGCAAAGACGATGATGGCAATTACCAGTAACACGGCCGGTACCGCAAACATCATCACCTTAAAGTTCATCCGTCCAGTAGCGGTAATGGATGAGGCGGTCGCCCCGGTCGTCATCCCGGCCAGGATGGCCACTTGACCAACAACCCCATTGGCAACGGCACCACCGAACTTATCGAGCAGTGGCCGCACTGATAATGCCAGGGATTCGTCCCGGTGACCCAGCTTTAACTGCCCGTATTCAACTGAGTCGGTGATGACCATCAGGACAATTAAGAAGACCATCGGTTGGGGGAACCCAAACATTGATGCCGCAATCAACACAAGTACCAAGTTATCACCGGCAACGGTGAACAAGGCAATTCCACATAGCATAAAGACTAATAAGCTCGTAAACAGGGCCTTCCGGCTTAAGTGCCGGGAGAAAAATGGGAACAGTGACGTCCCAATGATCCCTAAGAAAACGTTGATCGTTGAAAAGATTGAGAACGCCTTCGGGGCCCCCATGATGTAGGTAAAGTAGTAAACTTCGAGCGAGTTAATGATGTTAATTCCAACGCAGTAGAAGAGGTAGGCACAAGCAACCCACATTAACTGATCATTACCAGAGAGGGCCTTAAAAATACCAATCACCCCAACGGTATCTTGCTTGTTTTTCCGAATCTCACTGTTGGTTTCCCGGGTAAAGATCCCGACCCCCCAAGCAGATAGCATGGCCAGTGAACAGATAATCAGGGCAAAGACGAACCAACCGCGGTTATCCCCAGTGCTAGTCTTCGTAGCTGAAAAGTAGATCACGGCTGGCATTACGATAATTCCAACCATGCCCCCACCGATGGTTGAACCAACCCGGGCAAAGGTAGCGGTTTTCTCCCGTTCCCGGGAATCAGTCGTCAGTGACGGCAGCATTGACCAGAAACCAACATCCTTAAACGAGTAAAAGATGTCCATCGTGATGTAGAGGATCCCGAATAAAATCAAGTACCCAACAGCACTCTTCTTGTACAAGCCACCCATGTTAGTGAACAGCAACAGTAGGATGACCGCTGACACGGTCCCACCAATTACCACCCACGGGCGGAAATGTCCCCACCGGGTCTTGGTCCGGTCAATCGCATTCCCAATAAAGGGGTCGATAAACAACTCCACAAACCGGAGACACATGATGATCAGGGTCACGATACTAATCATCTTGTTGTCTAATGCTTGGTTACCAGTATCAAACAGGTGCGATGTAATGAACATGATTAAGTAGCCACACAGTAGGCCATAAAACGAGTCATTACCAAATGCACCAAAACTATAAGCAAGACGTTGCCGCATCGGCATCTTGTTCTTATTTTCAGTACTCATAACTTTTCCTTCTCTCAATATGGTTTAAAACGGTTTTTGTATCCGCTTCCATTTTTCAAGATTATTATATTTGATAATCGTTTATCATTCCATGGCCAAAAGCGCCTAAACCCTGCGAAATAATCTTACGAACAAAATGACATTATCTAATGATGAATCGTGCTATAATAACCAATGCATTTAAATGATAGTAAACAAATTGCCATGGCAAGGGGAGCGTGAATTAGCATGGATGGTGAATACAAGAGCCTGACGGGCAAAAGCTTTGAAAGCAATATTCTCTTCATCGGCCAGGATAACTGCCCACCTAATTATTTTTACCGGGGAAATAACGTCCGGGACAATTACATCATTCACTACATTATGGACGGCCAGGGCACCTTTTCATCAGCCAACCGACCGGCGGTGACCCTAAAGAAGGGGGACATTTTCCTCCTCCCCAAGGGGGTCCCCTGCTTTTACCAAGCTGATGGCGTCCACCCGTGGAAGTACTTTTGGATTGGCCTATCTGGGACAAAGATTAAGACGATGTTGGCGGGCTCGACGCTGCTAAGCCGGCGCTACCTCCGGCAGGTCCAGCACAGCCAGTTCTACCAAAGCCTTTCCCAACTCTTTGCGGCACTCAAGCACCAGAGTTCCCTTGCCAACGACATCCGCGTTAAAGCACTAACCTACCAGATGTTTTACCAACTGGTCACCGAGTTTCCGAGCACGGCCCCCAAGACGGGCACTAAGGCCCATGATCAACTTAAATTGGCCACCTATTACCTGCAAAAGAATTTCTACCGGCCGACCTGCAACATTGAAGACCTCTGCCACCACCTTAACCTTTCGCGAAGCTACCTCTACACCATTTTCAAAAAGAACCTCAACGTCTCTGCCCAAAGCTACCTCACCCACCTGCGGATGGAAGCGGCTTGCCAGCTACTCCGGGGCACCGACCTAACCGTCCAAGAGGTCACCCACCGCGTTGGCTACCGGGATGAATTTACCTTTTCTAAGGCCTTTAAGCGCTACAGCGGCTTTAGCCCGATGATTTACCGGCAAAATTTACGTTAAGGCACTTTTAAAAGAGGCTCCTCATAAAAGAGTAAAATGCTACAGCGCAGTACATAAAGGGAGTGAGACAGAACTAGCTTGCTAGTTCGTCTTCGAACCCCCGCAAGCACAAATAGGCCTCCAGTGTTCGGCTTTGCCGGGCACTGGAGGCCATTTGTGTACTGCGCTGTTCGTACTTTAGCTA
>DXAF01000074.1 GCA_019117185.1 Candidatus Limosilactobacillus intestinipullorum
TCATAAAGATACAAGATCCTAAATCTTGCGCGTCTGCCAATTCCGCCACATCCGCATATGGAGGATACAGGGCTCGAACCTGTGACCCTCTGCTTGTAAGGCAGATGCTCTCCCAACTGAGCTAATCCTCCAAAACTGAACTGTCTTAAATAAGCCAGCTCAAATAATATATCATCTAATTGCTAAAATGTCAAACCACTATTTCAAATTTAATTCAATTAATTTATGGTCAACCATTTTAAGGACTTCCTGGGCCGCCGCTGGGTCCTCCACAAAGTCATACTCATCCCCGTTAATCAGCATCTTAGGACTCTCGTCATACTGCTCATACCAATCGTGGTAACGGTTATTAAGGTTCTTATAGTAGTTGTACAGTGATGGGTCATTAGCGATCTGTTCATACGACCGGCCCCGCTTCTTGATCCGCTTTAACATCGTATCAAAGGAAACCTGGATGGTAATCAGCAGGTTTGGTGCTTTTTGGTGGGGCTGTTCCGGTAATTCTTCCATCATATTTGCCAGTAGTGAGCTATAGATATCAGATTCGGTCTGCGTCGCCCGGCCCATGTCGGCATTTAACTTAAACAAAAGTGCATCTTCAAAGATTGACCGGTCCAACACGTTTAAGTCGTTATCATAAGAATCCTTAATTTCATTAATTCGCTTGTTTAAGAAGTAGATCTGTAACAAGAAACCATACTTCTTCGGGTTCTTATAAAACAGCGGCAAAATTTTGTTGTCATCGACCGATTCATAAAAGGCCTTACTGTGTAAGTGGTCCGCCAGCAGCTGCGTTAGGCTGGTCTTACCGGCACCAATTGTTCCTGCTAAAGCAATCATTCGTTAATCCCTTTCCTTTATTCCTATCTTAAAAAGTCACGATTACTATTCTAACATTTAAACGATAAATGGCCACTCTAAAAAGTGACCATTTATCGTTTAAATTAACCGTCGTATTTTTCACCCTTGGTGCTCTTGCTTAAGTCAACATCCTTAAGCGGGATCACGTGGGTCCGGTAGCGAATCTTGTAGTAGAAGAACAAGATTAAGAACAGTGGCACACTCATGTACGTGATCAGAATATTTGACCAGTCCATCTTAGCAAAAGCCTCCACGTTTTGCCCGCAGATTACCACAACACATAGAATAAAGGCGAAGATTGGACCAAACGGGTACAATGTAGCGTGATACTTGAGGTCATTAACCGAGTTCCCCTGTGCAACGTAGGCCCGCCGGAAGCGGAAGTGGGAAATGGCGATCCCCAGCCAGGCAATGAAGCCACACAAACCCGAAGCATCCGTTAGGTACATGTATGCTTGCGGTACCACGAACTGGGTCGCAAAGGCCAGCGTCGAAACGACCATCGTTAACAGCAAGGAATAAATCGGAATCCCCCGCCGGTTAACGTAGCCTAAGAAGCGCCATGCATACCCTTCCCGTGCTTGAGAATACAGCATCCGAGTCGACGCGTAGAGTCCTGAATTGGCGGCGGAAATAACCGCAGTTAAGATAACCGCGTTCATGATACTTGCCGCCACAGCGAGGCCCGCTCGCTTAAAGATAATCGTGAACGGACTCATTGTGATGTTTTGGACGTCAGCATTCATCAGGTTTTTGTTGGTATATGGGAGCACACAGGCGATTACAAAAATTGCAAAGATGTAGAATAATAGGATCCGCCAGAAGGTTGAGTGGATAGCCTTCGAAATTGATTCCTCAGGCGTGGCCGCTTCACCGGCAGTGATCCCCACCAGCTCAGTTCCCTGGAAGGAGAAACCGGCAACCAGGAAGACGCTGATAATTGCTGGTACCCCACCAACAAATGGTGCCTGCTTGTAGTGGAAATTACTAAAGCCCACGGGTTTGCCACCCATGATACCGAGAATAATTGCAACACCGACAACCAAGAAAACAACCACGGTGATAACCTTTACCAGGGCCAACCAGTACTCAGTTTCACCATACGAACGAACCGATAGGTAGTTAATCAAGAAAATTAATACCAAAACCACCGTACTAAAAATCCAACTAGGAACGTGGGGGAGCCAGAAATTCATTACAATTCCGGCACTAGTTACATCAACTGGGATGGTAATTGCCCAGTTAAACCAATAATTCCACCCCATCGCAAAGCCGAGTGCCGGGTCGACGAACTTTGTTGAATAAGCCGAAAATGAACCCGTCAACGGCATGTAGGTAGCCATTTCACCCAAACTAGTCATCAAGAAGAACACCATAATCCCCATGATGACGTACGCAGCCAAAGCACCACCAGGCCCGGCGGTCGAAATTGCTGAACCGGATGTGATAAACAGACCGGTCCCAATCGTTCCCCCGAGGGCGATCATCGTCAGGTGCCGAGTCTCAAGGGTCCGCTTAATATGCCCCCCGGACTGCTGGCCTTTTGTATTTTCTGCCATAAGAAACCAATCCTCCAAATAAAATTTTGAAGAGGGTAAATTAAAAAGCCTTCCAACGGCCGATCCCGTCAGAAGACTCCATTAACTTCTTAATTAATGAATTAATCTTAGGAAGCGCCCCGCAATACAGCGACAGTCCATGACCTCTTAAGTCATGACCCAACGACCGGTGTGATAAGCAACCGGCCGTTTCGGCATTCCTTCCTTTCACCACTGGTCCAGCGCTTATCCGCCTCACAGTGACTAATAATAAGGGATGCAACCTCTTCATTTCTCAATATTATACACTCTTTAGCACACCGTGCAAGCCGATTTATGCCAAACAATTTGCCCAGTAGCATGGCTAGCAATGGTGAAACCGTTTTTTTGCAAAACATGTTGTGAACGGTAGTTGTTATCATCGGTAGTGGCAATAATTGGAGCATGAACCGTTTGCAACAGTCCGGCCACCGCTTCAGTCATAATCCCTTTTCCCCACATTTGGCGACAGAGTAGGTAGCCAAGTTCAAGTGCTGGCGGGTCAGCATCTGCCACCCAGTCTAACAGTAATAAACCAATTAATTGCTGCTGATAGATTCCATAGACGTGAACCGACTGAAGGAAAAGGTTGAGCTCAAAACTGGTTACCGGATAGGTAGAAAAGGTTAAGTGGGCCGCCGCCAACAGCTGTGAGTCAGACACCAGTTTAGCAACCTGCCCATCATTATCAGCAGTGAGTGATTTAATTACTAAGCGTTTTGTTTTAATCATTGATTATTCCCCGGGAAATAAAAAGGGAGCAAGGCAGAATAATTCTGCCTCTCCCCAAGTAATCACTAGATACCAGAATCTGACAAGAATGAAACTTGTTTAAGTGCCGGTGCCCAAGCTATGTAGAGCCATTCGGCAACTTGTAACCAGGCGTAGCCAAGCAGCATCGCACTAATCGTATCAAAGGGCCAGTGAGCATACAGGTACACCCGCGAAACGGCCACGAAGAAAACTACAAAGACGATCAAGAGCTGACAGATTGTCCGCACTGAGCGCCGTCGAATAAGTGGGACAACTACTAATAGCAGGATCGCCGCCACTAGGAAAATCCCCAGGGTGTGACCGCTAGGAAAACTATAACCGTCATCAGCTGCTAAGTGCTGGGCTGGGCGTGCCCGCTTTACGATGTGCTTAGCTAGCTCACCTAAGACATCACCACCAACAATGGTCCCTAGTGCCCATAGCGCCGGAATCTGATAACGTTTGATCCATAGTACCACCGCAATGATGAATACCCAGATTAGGTCTAACTTAGGACTGGCCAGAAATGACAATAACGTCATCAAGGCGTGAAACAGCCCCGCACTTTCCAGGCGCTGACTGGTAAAAAGCGACTGCAGCACTGCATCCATCATTGTTACTACTGAAGAATTAAATTTGATCAGCAACAGTAACGCAATGAAGAAGCCACCGCTCAGCAAAAAGCGCCGCATTCGGTGACTGTCTTGTTCAATAAACATAGTTAATTTCTCCTATTTTCAAAATTTAACAATTAGTTTGAGTATAACACAAGTCGAATTCCGTCTGCAGGGCTTTTCCGAATAAGACAAACAGGAACCGTGTAATTAAAAAACGGTCCCCAGCCCTCGGCAAAACCGAATTCTGGAGACCATTTAATGTTAGTGGGCGCAAATTCTACCTTGCTCCCTAAGATTTATTCTTTAACAACGTTGGCTGCTTGTAAGCCCCGGTCGCCTTCTTCAACGTCGAAGCTAACCTTTTGGCCTTCTTCCAGGCTCTTGAAGCCGTCGCCTTGGATAGCGGAGAAGTGAACGAAGACATCGTCACCCTCGTCACGGGAAATAAAGCCGTAACCCTTGTCGTTATTAAACCATTTAACAGTTCCTTGTTCCATTATTAGAACCCTCCTGTGCCTTGCACGTAAAAATTTGTAATTAATCTGGTGAAAATTGGGGATCCAGTTCATAAATGAAACAATCAAACCAACCGCACTTAAAAAAACTACAGTGCTTAGTATAGCATAAAAGCCGTGATTAACCTAATTTTACTTAATAAAGATATTGTGAGCGGCTTTGTACGACACGTTAACCTCGTGTTGGTCGCCAGGCTTTTCAATCACAATTGGTCCTTCAAACGGTTCATGACGAATTACCTTCACCTGGTCATCAGGCCGCAGCTTTAACTCTTCTAGGTAAGTCAATAATTCATGGTTATCCAAAAAGCGTTCTAATTCCACCGTTTCACCATCGTTGGCGTCAGCTAGTAAACGGTGACTGACGTCAGGAAACTTACCCTTGGCCGACGGGATAACACCACCGTGCGGGCAGTGGTCGGGATGACTCAAGAATTCGTCGAGCGCTGTTGCAAGCCGGTCACTGGTCTGGTGTTCTAACACCTCCGCCTCGGAGTGCACGTCAGCAAAGTTATAATTTAATTTGTTAACCAAGAAGGTTTCCCATAAACGGTGCTTACGCACTAACTCAGCCGCATACTTTTGTCCCTTGGCCGTCAATGAAATTCCGGCGTAAGGCTCATGGACCACCAGCCCCTCGTCAGCGAGTTTAGAAATCATTTCCGTAACCGAGCCGGCCGCAATGCCTAACCCTAACGAAATTTCCTTATTCGACACCTTCTTATGACTGCCGCCGAGCTCAAAAATAATTTTCAAGTAGTCTTCCTTCATTGGAGTCAATCTAGTTCACCTCGTGTTTAATTCTTGGCCTACGAACGGTCATAACAGAAATCTCCGTATTGAATATATAACGATTATAGCATATTATAAAAGTAATCAATTTGGATCGCCTAACTTTTTCGTTAGCTTGCAATTACCTATTTTAATATACCTAAGTTAAAAATTGCAATCCATACGTCGAGGAGCAATCTATAATGAAAGAAAAAATTACTGGGCAGCGTTTTCTCGCGGTTACCCTATTAAACGTTTTAATCACCGTCGTAGAAATTATCGGGGGCCTAATCTCTGGCAGTTTAGCCCTCCTCTCCGATGCCTTCCATAATATGGGCGACTCTTTTTCCATCATCCTTGGTTACTTTGCCCAGCAAATCGGGGGTAAGCCCGAAAACCGAAAGAGTACATATGGTTACCGGCGGGCCGAAATTCTTTCAGCCCTAACCAATAGCTTATTGCTTTTAATTATCGCTATCTTTTTGATTGGTGAAGCAATTCAACGGCTTGGCCAGCCCCAACACATTAACGGGCGAATTATGTTAATTGTCGCCGTCGTGGGGTTGGTGGCTAACTTCGCCTCTGCCGCCCTGCTTCA
>DXAF01000009.1 GCA_019117185.1 Candidatus Limosilactobacillus intestinipullorum
CATAACCACTTCGTATGGGCTAAGCTATTTAATTTATTAGCCATATTTATATAACCTCTTTTCCCTTATTGACTTTGGCTTGAACACCTACATCTTAAGGCAAAAGAGGCCTTTTTTATATAATTTTTATCGCCCACCCGCATAGCAGGTGGTTTTTTGTTTCGTGCACTCGCTCTGCTCGCGCACTCAACCAGGTCTAAAGACATTAAATATAAAAGCCCTCGGCGTTCGAATGCTAAACGCTGAAGGCTTTTATACTTAAGGTTTGGACCGTGGCAAAAGTCTTTTACCGGTCCTATTCTAATTTCTTAACAAAGCCAGCGATCCGGGCAAGTGCCGCCGTCAGGTCTTCTTCAGACGAAGCGTAAGAAAGGCGGATGTAACCTTCACCACCAGCCCCGAAGGCACTACCAGGAGTAACCCCGACCTTGGCCTGGTTAGCTAAGTCCCGGGCAAACTTTTCGTCATCCTTGCCAAAGAATTCGGGAATCTTTGCAAAGATATAGAAAGCCCCTTGGGGAGTGGCCATCCCAAAGCCCAGCTTGGTTAAGCCGTCAATAACCAGGTCCCGCCGCTTCCGGTACGACTTGCGAAAGGCAATTGGGTCGGCAGCACCGTTAGTCAAGGCCTCCGTTGCCGCAGCCTGGGCATTATCCGTAACCGTGGTTACCAGGTAAGCATGCATCTTCAAAATGCTCTTCATGATTTGGGCTGGTCCGGCAACGTAACCCAAACGATAACCTGTCATCGCGTGAGACTTAGACAAACCAGAAATAAGTAGCGTCCGTTCCGGGATCATGGATGCGATTGAATAGTGGTCAACCCCGTACACCAACTCGCTATAGATTTCGTCAGCAATTGCATACAAGTGGTGGTTAGCAATCACTTTGGCCAGTCCCTTTAACAGTTCTTCTAGGTATTCCCGACCGGTTGGGTTACTTGGGTAGTTTAACAAGACTGCCTTAGCGCCCTTACCTTCCTTTGCAAGTACCCGTTCAAGGTGCTCAGGGGTCAGCACAAAATTATCAGCAGAGGTATCAACTTGGATCGCCGTTGCGCCCGTCATCGCAATCAGGGGGAAGTACAGCGCAAACGCTGGGGTGGGTACGATTACCTTGTCACCCGTGTTTAACAGGCTAAAGAAGGTGGCATCAAGGGCTTCCGTCGCCCCCACCGTAACCACAATTTCGCTTTCGGGGTCGTACTTTATCCCCCGGGTGTCTGATAGGTAGTCACTGATGGCGGCCAGCAATTCAGGCTTACCCGCTTGAGGGGCGTAGTGTGAGTCATCGTCTTGGATACTCTTGATTGCCGCCTGCTTAACGTGTTCCGGGGTATTAAAGTCCGGCTCACCAACCGTCAACTTAATAATCCCCGGGATCTTTGAAACTTCCTTATCAAAGGCCCGGATCCCGGATGGGTTTAATGCATCAAGCTTGTGACTAATGGTTCCGTATAAATCAGCTGATAATTCTGGCATATTTAAACTCCCTCTCTCGTCTAACCTTAACAACTAATCTTAATTAATTTTATTATTTTGCCAAAAGAACGTCAAGAATATTTTAACATTTTTCTAATTAACTTTTAATTTTTTAAAAATAACGCGTCCACTTTTAAAAAGTGAAACGCGTTAGTTCTTTCGTATTTAATATTAGACTACTCCAAGAAGTCCTTTAACTGCTTAGAACGAGACGGGTGGCGCAACTTCCGTAATGCCTTAGCTTCGATTTGCCGAATCCGCTCCCGGGTCACGCCAAAGACCTTCCCGACTTCTTCCAGGGTCCGGGTCCGGCCATCATCAAGCCCAAAGCGAAGCCGTAGAACATTTTCTTCCCGGTCGGTCAGTGTATCTAAAACATTTTCGAGCTGCTTTTTCATCATTTCATAAGCGGCGTGGTCAGCCGGACTCGTCGCATCCTGGTCTTCAATAAAGTCACCGAGGTGGGAATCATCCTCTTCACCAATTGGTGTTTCCAATGATACCGGTTCCTGGGCAATCTTTAAAATATTCCGCACTTTTTCGGTTGGCATGTCCATCTCAGCACCAATTTCTTCTGGCAACGGTTCCCGGCCGAGGTCCTGGAGCAATTGCCGCTGGATCCGGATTAGCTTGTTGATTGTTTCAACCATGTGGACCGGGATCCGGATCGTCCGGGCCTGGTCCGCAATTGCCCGGGTAATTGCTTGACGGATCCACCAAGTTGCATAGGTAGAGAACTTAAAGCCCCGCCGGTAGTCGAACTTCTCAACGGCCTTCATCAGCCCCATGTTCCCTTCTTGAATTAGGTCCAAGAACTGCATTCCCCGACCAACGTAACGTTTAGCGATCGAAACGACTAGCCGCAAGTTGGCTTCCGCCAGTTCCTGCTTTGCCACTTCGTCCCCCTGCTCAATTCGGAGGGCCAGCTTAACTTCCTCATCCGCCGTCAGCAGGTTCACCCGACCGATTTCCTTGAGGTACATCCGAACTGGGTCATTAATCTTAACCCCAGTGGGTGCCGAAGTATCCTTCATCGCCTTTTGGGAAAGCTTTTCGGTCGCCTTTAACGCCCGGGGGTCCGGATCACCGTTTTCATCAACAACACTGATCCCCGCATCCTCGACATTTTGCAGGAGGTTATCAATCCCGTCCGCGTTTAATTCGTATGGTTTAGCAAGCTTTTCGGTTAATTCGTCATAGCGAATTTGCTTTTGCTTTTTGTAGTGACGGATTAGCTTACCAACAGCAGTATCGTATTCTTGTTGGTCAAAATCGTCACTGTTTGAAATAACAAGGTCCTTCTTCTTACTCTTTGCCATATTAATTAGTCTCCTCCGCTTTATACTGTTGCTGTTCCTTCAATAGGTCCACTAACTTCACCGTTAGCTGCATTACTAATTCGTGATTATTCAAGGCACCGGCTTCATTCAGCTCCTTTTTTACCCGGCTAATCCGCTCTTCAAGTGGCGTCTGCTGCATGATGATCTGCATGCAATCGTCAATTACGGCCATCTGAATGGCAGGGTTAACGTTTTGTTGCTCAACCTGGCTCAAGGTGTTACGTAACTCGTCTTCACCAAGGTAGTTGAGAAAATCAGCCACGGAATAATCACCATGTTCGGTAAAGTAACTCGCCGCCAAAAGATAGAGTGTTTGATATTTCTCGTGAACAAAGTGGAACCCCGTCGTCGTCGTTACGTGGGCCCACGCTTCTTGACTGTGTAACATGTAGTACAGCAATAACCGTTCTGCTAACTCGGTCCGTCCAACCTTAATTGTTGGCTGCCGGCGGGTAACCGGCACATGCTGCTGGGCGACTTGTTGCCGGTAGCTCTGCCCGGGCGTGGTATCTTGTACCCCCAGCTGCTCTTTAATCTGACCTAATTGTCCCTGAAGAGCGGCCTTATCTAGGGAAAACTCCTGAGCCAACTTCCCCAGGTACATATCCTGTTCCAGGGGTACCGTTACTCGGGCAATTACCTTCAGCGCTTGGTCCAGGTAGCTCATCAGCTCACTTTGATTAGTTAAGTGGCGGCCCTGGCGTAAGAAACGTAGGTAAAAGTCAGTCGTGGTCTCTTCTTGACCCGCCAGGTAGTCCTTAAACCGGTCAGCACCAAATTTTTGCACATACTCATCCGGGTCAACCCCCGCGGGAAGCTGGACAACCCGAACCTGTAAATTGCCGGTTGCCTGACTAGCCACCAGCTTGATAGCCCGGTCAATCGCGTTTTGCCCGGCATCATCACCGTCATAGCATATGTTGAGCTGGGGACTGGTCCGTCGAATAATCCCCACTTGTTCTTCAGTGAAGCTGGTCCCCATCGAAGCGATTCCAGCTGAAACCCCCGCCCCAAAGGCCGAAATTACGTCCATGAAGCCTTCAAAAAGGTACAGCTTCCCGGTCTGTCGGGCCGCCTTTTTAGCAACGTCCAGATTAAAAAGGGTCCGCCGCTTGTTGAAAATGGGGGTCTCAGGACTGTTAAGATATTTGGGAAGGTCAGTTACCGCAGTATTTAACAAGCGCCCCGAAAAAGCAATTACCTGGCCATACTGATTTTTAATCGGATACATTACCCGTCCCTGGAAGCGGTCGTGTAGCTTTCCCGACTGATCTTCGGTAAATAGTCCCGACTTACGTAGGAGTTGGTAATCCATCTTCTGCTGTTCACAATAGGCCGTTAAGATTTCCTTTTCAGGGGCAAAGCCTAACTGAAACTGATCAATCAGTTGCGCACTGGTACCGCGTCTGGTTAGGTAGCGACGGCCGCCTTCCCCCGCCGGTGTATTCACTAAGATGTGGTGGTATAGCTGAGCGGCTTTTTTATGCAGGTCAAGTAACTGGCCAGTCTCACTATTAACCGGTGCCTGTTCATGGTGTGAACCTTCCGTATATTGGTGAGGCAGGTCAATCCCTACCTCCTTGGCAACTGCCATCACAGCCTCAACAAAACCGATGTGCTGGTAGTCCATTAAGAACTGAAAAACATTCCCACTCCGTCCACAACCAAAGCAGTGGTAATACTGTTTCTCTTCGTTTACCGAAAAGGATGGTGTCTGTTCATCATGAAACGGGCATAGTCCCGTAAAGCTTTTCCCAGCCCGCTTTAATTGCACATAGCGACCGATCACATCCACAATATCCACTGAATTGCGCACCTGATCAATTACCGTCCGCGGTATTTTTGCCATTGAACCACCCCACTTTTACGACTTACCAATAGTAACGAAAGGCCGCAACCCAACGGAATGCGACCCTCCTTTACTTATCTAAACCACAATTTACCTAATATATATGATAACACAAGGCTGTCGTAAAGCAACCAAAAAGTCTACTTAACGATTAAGTCATCCAGGTTACCCAGCAGCCGGGTTAACCGTGCCAGTTCGCCCAGTTGGGCTAACCGGTTGTTACGAATTTCTTCGTTCTTATCCATAATCATGTTCTCGTCAAAGTACTCAGTAATGACTGGCGAGAGGGCCCGCAAGGCCGTAAAGTTCTCGGCGATCGTCCGGTCGGCAGCCTGCTTTTTAACGTTAGCAACTGCGTCATATAACTTTTGTTCTGACGGATTTTCAAACAGGGCCGGCTTAATAGCGGGCGTCGACTCCTGATTGCCCTTCTTGGCGATCCGAACTACCCGGGTCAATGCTTCAACAGCATCCTTGAAGTTGCCATCATCCTTATGGTCATTAATCGTGGTGGCCGCTTCAAAGATGTTCTCAATATCATCATCCTTGGTATCAGTAACCGCATCAATAATATCGTGACGAAGCTTTTGTCCGCTAAAGAATTGCTTCATCCGGTCCAAGAAGAACTGCCGAACCGCTGGTGCATTCTGGTTCAAGTCAAAGTTAATGGCAACCTTTGCCGCTGCCAACGCCTTAATCAATTCTGGTTGGATGCCAAGCAGTGACAGGTGCCAGCCGCGGTCATTAATAATCCGGACAATTCCAAACGCCTGCCGCCGTAAAGCATATGGGTCATTAGAACCGGATGGAATCATCCCCACAGCAAAGAAGCTCAGGATACTATCAAGCTTATCAGCAATTGCTAAAATTGCCCCCAACTTCGTTTGCGGCAGTGCACCTTCGGCAGAGATTGGCATGTAGTGTTCGCGGATGGCGACCGCTACGTCATCCTTCTCACCGAAGAGTTTAGCGTAGATTTCACCCATTACCCCTTGTAATTCGGCAAATTCACCGACCATTTGGGTTGTTAGGTCAAACTTGTAGATATGAGCAGCCCGGTCAAGGTCAGCTAACTCATCAGCGCTTAGACCTAACCGTTGACCAATCAGCCGGGCGATTACGGCCGTCCGCTGCATTTTGTCATACATTGAACTGATCTTGTCATGGAAACTAACTCGCTTGAGGCGGTCCACGTATTGGTCGATCGTCAGCTTCTGATCTTCTTCATAGAAGAACTTCGCATCCTCAAGACGGGGAACCAAAACCCGTTCATTCCCCTTAATAACGTTTTCGAGGTATTCCTTATTACCATTTCGCACCGCAATAAAGTATGGCAACAAGTTTCCGGCATGGTCACGAAGGTAGAAGAAGCGTTGGTTATCCTTCATAGAGGTAATCAGGACTTCATCTGGTAATACTAGGTACTTCTTATCAAAGGAGCCCGCAAAGGCAGTTGGCCATTCAACCAGGTTAGTAACTTCTTCTAAGAGGTCCGGATCCTTGTCAATTACCCAATCATGTTCTTCAACAATCGCGTCGATCTGGTCATTAATAACCTGCTTACGCTTAGTAGGGTCCACGATCACAAACTCTTGGTAAAGGGCATCGACGTAGTCGGACGCCTTTTTTAACGTCACGTCATGACCCAAGAAGCGGTGGCCTCGGGTGGTCCGTCCTGCTTCAACATCAAGAATCTTAAACGGTACCACCTGGTCATTGAGCAGTGATACCAGCCACCGAATTGGGCGGATAAATTGAAGGTTGTTATATCCCCACTTCATCAGCGTTGGGAAAGTCATCGCAGTAATTACGTCCGGTAGGCCTTTTAAAACCTCCGCAACTGGTTTACCGGCGATGTGCTTTTCGACAAAGACGTATTCGACGCCCTTAACATCTTTAAACTCGATATCTTCAACGGAGGCCCCTTGCCCACGACTAAAACCAATTGCCGCCTTTGTCCAGTTGCCATCGGCGTCTTGGGCGATCTTCTTGGCCGGGCCCTTAACTGACTCGTCGATATCAGGTTGCTTATCATCCAACCCCGTGATTAATAGCGCCAGCCGGCGGGGCGTAGCATATTCTTGGATTTGATTAAAGGAAATCCGTTGTTCCTTAAGGTAGTCCGCTACCCGGTCACGTAACTGACTAATACTTGGCGTGACTACGTGGGCCGGCATTTCTTCAACCCCAACTTCTAATAAGTATGTGTTAGCCATCTTACTTGTCCCCCTTCTGAGCTTGCTTAGCCTTCTTGGCAGCTTGCTTAGCTGCGCGTTGCTGAGCCTTTTCCGCTCGCTTTGTATATTCATCCAGCGTCTTTTGCCGCAGCTTTTCATCATGGATCAGCGGGAAACCACGCTTACGCCGTTCCTCAACAAAGGCCTTGGCAATTGACTTTGCCATGATCCGGATCCGGTGAAGGTACCCTGCCCGTTCGGTTACGGAAACCGCGCCCCGGGCATCAAGGAGGTTAAAGGTGTGGCTACACTTGAGGACATAGTCATAGGCCGGGTGGACCAGGCCTAACTTGATCAACCGCTTGGCCTCAGTTTCGTAGTTATTAAATGCGGCCAAGAGCATGTCTTGGTTGCTCTCTTCAAACGCGTACTTGGAGTGTTCATATTCTGGTTCCTTGAAGATATCACCGTAAAGGACGCCATCTGCCCATTCGAGGTCGTATACCGAGTCAACGTTTTGGATATATTCGGCCAACCGTTCCAACCCATAAGTAACTTCTGATGCGACCGGGTTCATCGGCAATTCACCAACTACTTGGAAATAAGTAAATTGGGTGATTTCCATTCCATCAAGCCAAATTTCCCAACCAACACCGGCACAACCCATTGACGGGTTTTCCCAGTTATCTTCCACAAAGCGAATGTCGTGTTCTAACGGGTCGATTCCCAGTTCCTTCAGACTACCCAGGTAAAGGTCTTGGATATTATCTGGTGACGGTTTCATGATCACCTGGAACTGGTGGTGTTGGTAAAGCCGGTTAGGGTTTTCACCGTAACGACCATCGGCCGGTCGCCGTGATGGTTCGACGTAAGCAGCATTCCATGGTTCAGGCCCGATTGCCCGCAGGAACGTATACGGGCTCATCGTTCCCGCACCCTTCTCATTATCATAGGCCTGCATCAGCATACAACCTTGCTTTGCCCAGTACTGTTCAAGTGTAAAGATGATCTCTTGAACACTTAACTTCTTTGTCGTCATCTGAATACTTCCCTTCATACGTAAAAAATCCCTCCAGCTACGGAGTCCGTAACTACAGGGACGAGATAAATTCGCGGTTCCACCCTGCTTTTTTGCACCTCTGCAAAACAGCTTAGTTCAACTGGCTGCTGGAGGGCCCGGCAGTAGTCTGTTCAGTGGGGCTCACACTCTCCCCCACTCGCTGCGTAACGCCTGACTACTACTCATCTCCGTCATCGCCGTACCTATTCAATTAAGTGTTACCAATAAACACGTTTTATAATAGAAAAACTTCCGCTAATTGTCAATCTCTCCTGCCTAAATTCCCCATCTTTTGTTCCAACCGATTCATCTGCTGGATAAATCGTTTACTCTTAAGGCGGAGGCCCACCTGGTCATTGTATAACGTATCGAGCGTCAACTGGAGACGTTGCTTAGTCAACGGATTAATCTTAATATTATTAACCCGCTGGAGGTTAAGGGTGGCAAATTGTTGGAGGTAGTAAACCGTCCGCCGGTCCAGGTGAAAGCGGTGGGCATCAAGGTACCAATGCTGGTTGCAAAGCATCCCCCCGTATTGTTCAGAGAAATCCAGCGGCCGGTCCGCCCGCCCACAGATTACGCACTGGTGCCAAGTTGGTGCCACCCCAAAGACGGTTAACAGTTGGGTTTCCATTACGTTAGTAACGACTTGCTCATCTTGTCCCCGGTTAATAAGGTTAAGCGCCGCGGCCACTTGGTCAAACCAGCCTCCCAACGGCCGATTATCGATAAAGGCATGGTCAACAAGGGCAAGGAGGTAACTTGCGTAGGCGTTTTTGCTCAGGTCCCCGGCGATCTGCTGGTACTGGTGTGTTTCGCTGGCAGCGTTGATAAAGCTCAACCCATCATCGGCCAGCGCGCCAATGTAAGTGCCGTGCGTAAACGGCAGGAGGTCGCTAGCCATTCGAAACCCCCGTTTTTTTCCATCACGGACATAAAACATTGCCGGTCCCGCCTTATCGGTCAGCATTTTTACTAGGAGGTCCCGTTCACGATAGTCACGGCGGTAGATGACGATTCCCCGAAAGTCGGTCGTTTCCCGCGCCATACACCCGCCTCCTCGTTAATAGTCTTTATTCCGGTAACCATAGTCCTTAAGCATGGCCGACTTATCACGCCACTTCGGAACAACCTTTACCCAGAGTTGTAGGTAAACCCGGTCGCCAAGTAGGCGCTCAATGTCTTTACGGGCCATGGTACCAATCTTCTTGAGCATTTGCCCCTTCTTACCAATGATAATTCCCTTTTGACCTGGTCGCTCCACCACGATGTTAGCGGAGATATGGACGTGTTCTTCATCTTCACGCTTAACGGA
This sequence comes from Candidatus Limosilactobacillus intestinipullorum, assembly GCA_019117185.1. Lineage (GTDB taxonomy): Bacteria > Bacillota > Bacilli > Lactobacillales > Lactobacillaceae > Limosilactobacillus > Limosilactobacillus intestinipullorum. Next base: position 9,222 of record DXAF01000009.1, read on the forward strand.
GGTAACATCAACGGCTACCGAATGGGGAACCTCATCACGGGTCAGCATGAATACCTTCTCACGAATCATTTCCGCAATCACGAATCGTTCGGGGTGGTCAGAAACTTGGTCATCAGGATAGTACTGTGGACCGTGAGGCAATCCCGCCACTAATTCATTAATCAGTTCGTTCACGTTGTTTCCCTGCAGAGCCGAAATCGGGATGATTCCTTTAAACGGCAAAGCATCCTTATACTGAGCCACGATGTCTGGCAAGTCATTAGGGTGCACCTGGTCAATCTTATTAACTACCAGGTAGATGGGCTGTTTAACCTGTTTTAACCGGTCAATAATAAAATTATCACCCGGCCCCCGCTTTTCGGTTGCACTAACGACGTAAACGACTGCGTCTACTTCATCAAGTGCTGACAGGGTGGAACGCTCCATAAAGTCACCCAGCTTGGTGGCCGGCTTGTGGACACCGGGGGTATCGATAAAGACAATCTGCGCATCCTTGCTCGTGTAAATCCCCTGGATCTTATTCCGGGTCGTTTGCGCAACGTTACTCATGATCGCCACCTTTTGGCCAACGATATAGTTCAATAGGGTTGATTTACCAACATTGGGCCGGCCAATCAACGCCACAAAGCCAGATTTAAAATTTGGATTATCCATTTTCTTCTCCTATTCGATTAACTTTAACAAGCGGGGGCCAAAGATAATCAGCCCCACAACAATCGCAAAACACGCCGCAATCAAGACACCGCCCGCGGCCACGTCCTTCGCCTTTTTCACTTCGATATCATACTGGTGACGAACCAGTAAGTCAGTAACCGCCTCGGTGACCGTATTTAAAAACTCGGCCGCAAAGACCAGAAAAATGACGAGGAGTAACCACAACCAATCAGCGGTACTAACCCGCAATAGTACCCCCAAGAGTAAGACTAGTGCCGCTGCCAAAACGTGGTAGCGCATGTTCCGCTCCTCTTTTAGCATCGTCACGATCCCGTCAAAGGCATGCCGCAATGCCTGGATAAAGTGACGGTTCTTCCCCGTCTGGTGTTTACCTTGTGAGGCCATAGTCATCCAAAATAGCGCGTTGGAGTGCAAACATTCGTTGTTCATCAGCGGGTTGTTCATGGTCATACCCGTTCAGGTGCAAGAAACCATGAACCACTAAAAAGCCGAGTTCCCGGTCGGTGGAATGGCCTAAAAACTTGGCTTGTTCGGCAACTTTGTCAATCGATACAAAAAGGTCGCCGAGGTTGGCTGGCAGTTCGGCGGCTAACTCGGGATCCATCACGATGGGCGTTTCATCACCACTTTCTTCCGCGGCAAAGCTTAAAACATCGGTTGCCCGGTCGACCCCCCGGTACTGCTTATTAAGTTTCTTGATTGCTGGATTAGTGGTAATAGTTACCGACATTTCAGTATTGTCCTTTAGCTGAAGTTTTTGGGCCGCATACTGGAGAAGGTCCTTGACCAGCGTCAACTGGGCTGCACTGACTTGGCCGGCCGTTTCGTCATATACCGTTAAATCCATTACGCATCCTCCTTACCATTTGTCGCCTTGTACTGGGCCTTACGCGTCGCCTGTTCTTCATAGGCGGTAATAATCCGTGCAACGACGGGGTGGCGAACAACGTCTTCGGCGCTAAAGCGGACAAACTTAATTGATTGAATATCTTTTAAAATTCGTTCTGCACTCACCAACCCACTTCGAACACCATGCTGGAGGTCAATTTGGGAGATGTCCCCGTTAACGACCATCTTGGAGCCAAAGCCCAGCCGGGTTAAGAACATCTTCATCTGGGCATTAGTGGTATTTTGTGCCTCATCGAGGATAACAAATGCACCATCAAGCGTCCGCCCTCGCATGTAAGCCAGTGGGGCAATTTCAATAATCTCACGCTCCATTAACCGCTGGGTGTGGTCGGCACCAAGGATGGCATTTAAGGCATCATAGATTGGTCGCAAGTACGGGTCAACCTTTTCTTGTAGGTCCCCGGGCAAGAAGCCCAGGCTTTCGCCCGCTTCAACGGCAGGACGGGTGACGATAATCCGCTCTACTTCACCCCGTTTCAGCGCTGCCACCGCCATCGCCACTGCCAGGTAGGTCTTACCGGTCCCGGCTGGTCCAATCCCGAAGGTAATATCATTATGCTTAATGGCGTTGACGTACTGGCGCTGGCCGAAGTTCTTGACCCGGATGGCCTGCCCCTTGCGATCCTTAATGATCGTCTCGCTATACAGGTCCGCAAAATACTCCAACGTTCCCCGGTGAGCCATCTTCATGGCACTAACAATGTCGGTGCTGTGCAAGTGGATTCCCTGTTCAAGCAAGTTAACAAGGGCATGGAAAACATCAACCGTCAGTTTAACGTCTTCCCGTCGCCCACTGACCTTGAGGTTGCCACCAAACGGGTTAAGGGTAACGTCCATCCCCTGCTCAATCAGGCTTACAAATTTATCCTGTGGCCCCAAAATGCCAACTTCAATTTCAGGTTGTTCAATTTGAAAGATTTGTTCATACTCTTGTGTATTTTCTGCCAAGTCTTGCCAATTCTCCTTTTATGATTTAAATCGCTAATTTGCCAATTTGATTATATCATAGCTTGACCAATCAGTAGTAAGCAAACGGATTCCTAGCAATGCCCATCAAAAAAAGCGGGGGCTGTGACATAAACTCTACAACTTAGCTAAAATGCGAACAACGCAGTACACAAATAGACCTCCAGCGTTTGACTTTATCGAACGCTGGAGGTCTATTTGTGCTTCCTAAAGGCTAGCTGCGCGTCGAAAAACGAACTAGCAAGCTAGTTCTGTCTCCCTGCTCAATTAGTCGGCTGCTAATATCTGTTGGGCGGCGGCAATTTGGGCCCGGACCTGGTCGAAGCCAGTACCACCAAGTGAATTCCGCCGCTGGACCGCTACGGCCGGCTTTAAGACTTGATAAACGTCTTCTTCCACCCGGGGGTCGATCTGCTTAAATTCCGCCAGGGTAATGTCAGCCAAGTCCCTTCCAGTCTTCAACCCCTTTAACACTAGTTCACCGACAATCTCATGTGCCTGCCGGAAGGGGATCCCCTTTGTCGCCAAGTAATCCGCCAGTTCGGTGGCATTCGAAAAGTCATGGTGGGTTGCGTGTGCCATCTGGTCTTTGTTAACCTTCAGTGTTTTCACCATCCCCGTCATAACTTTTAGACTCGGCAAGATGGTTTTAACGGCATCAAAGACGCCTTCCTTATCTTCTTGCATATCCTTGTTATACGCTAACGGTAATCCTTTCATAGTAGTGAGTAGACCGACCAAGCTTCCGAAGACCCGGCCGCTCTTTCCCCGAATCAGCTCCGCCATATCCGGATTTTTCTTTTGGGGCATAATGGAACTCCCGGTTGAGTAAGCATCGGCTAATTCAATGTAGCTAAATTCATAACTACACCAGTAAATAACCTCTTCACACAGGCGCGACAGATGCACCATCAAAATACTAGCGTTGCTCAAAAACTCCAGTGCAAAGTCCCGGTCACTAACGGCATCTAACGAGTTCGCGTACGGCTGTTTAAAGCCTAACAGCTTCGTAGTCATTTCCCGGTCAATGGGGAAGGTCGTTCCGGCTAATGCCGCAGCTCCCAAGGGCGACAAGTCGGTATGCTGCTGGTTAAATTGGAAACGTTCGACGTCGCGCTGAAACATTTGAAAGTAGGCCATCAGGTAGTGACCATAAGAAATCGGCTGGGCATGTTGCATATGGGTATAGCCTGGCATGATTGTTTCTACGTTCTCACCGGCGAGCTTGACCAACGCCCCCTGTAATCCCCGAATTGCGGCCACCACCTTGGGTAGTCGTTCCTTTACGTACAAGTGAAAGTCAGTGGCGACCTGGTCATTTCGACTCCGTCCGGTATGCAGCTTTCCCGCAACCGGACCAATCTTCTTCGTCAAAAGGGCCTCAATGTTCATATGGATATCCTCATTTGCCACATCAAAGTTCAAACCGTGTTCCTTTAATTCGGTCAACAATTCGTTCAACCCCGCAATAATCTTTTCGGCATCCGCCGCTGGTAAGATTTGGGTAGCCTTTAACATTTTGACATGGACCAGCGAGCCCATAATGTCTTCTTTGGCCATCTCCTGGTCAAAGGAGATCGAAGCACCGAATTGGTCGACCAGCTGGTCACCGCCTTCTTCAAACCGGCCGCCCCACATCTTCTTAATAGGCATCCGTTACTTCCCCCTTCTGCGAATGGCTCGCCTTTTCTTGTACCTGGGCATAAACCTTATCTGGCAATTCCCAAAGTTTGATGAAGCCGGTCGCGGCCGCTTGATCAAATTCATCAGCAGAAGTGTAAGTTGCCAGGTTCTTGTCATACAGGGAGTTTGGTGATTTCCGTCCTTCACAAATGACGTTACCCTTAAACATCTTTACCCGGACAACCCCGTTAACCACCTTTTGGGTTTCATCAATGAACGCAACAAGAGCCTTCATTAGCGGTGAGTACCATAACCCGTTATAAATAATTTCGGCCATCTTGTCTTCAATCATTGGCTTAAAGTGAGCAACTTCCCGCTCCTGGGTCAGGTCTTCAAGGTCCTTATGAGCAGCGAGCAAGACGGTCGCGGCTGGACATTCGTAAATTTCCCGAGACTTAATACCAACTAACCGGTTTTCAACGTGGTCAATCCGACCGATTCCGTTATCACCAGCAATTTTGTCCAGCTTCATAATCAGCTGGTCCAGTGGGAGGTGCTCACCATCAAGGGCAACCGGAACCCCTTCATCAAAAGTAATCTCCATGGTCGTCGGTTCATCCGGTGTTTCTTCAATCGGCGTCGTCCGCTCATAAGCATCCTCCGGCGCAGCTGCCCAAGGATCTTCAAGAATCCCACATTCGTTGGCCCGCCCCCACAGGTTTTGGTCAATTGAATATGGATTCGCCTTAGTAATTGGCACCGGAATATTGTTATCCTTTGCGTATTGGATTTCTTCTTCCCGTGACCAGTGCCAATCCCGGATCGGGTCTTCAATCTTCATCTCAGGAGCTAGAGCGTGAATGCCAGCTTCAAACCGCACCTGGTCATTTCCCTTCCCGGTGCAACCGTGGGCAATTGCAGTGGCCCCGTACTGTTTAGCGGTCGCCACTAATTTCTGCACGATCAGTGGCCGGGAGAGTGCGGAAACCAGTGGGTATTTTTGTTCGTACATCGCATGGGCCTGTAGTGCAGGAAGAACAAACTGTTCCGCAAAGTCCAACTTGGCGTCAATCACAACTGACTTCCAGGCACCAATTGCGGCTGCCTTATTCTTGATGGCTTCCAGGTCCAGGCCCTCACCAACATCAATACAGCAGGCAATTACGTCATAGCCCTTGTTCTTTAACCAGGCAATCGCGACAGAAGTATCAAGGCCACCCGAATAAGCCAGAACAATTTTTTCCTTAGTCATTATGATCGTCTCCATTCATTTGCTTGCATATTTATTAATTGCCATTAATATACAGTATGTTTGAATATATATCAATCATTTTGGCGTAATTTATCATTTTTATTCAAAAATATGCATAGGTACGGGTGGGCGATAGATAACTAAAAAGTGGTTTAACTATTCATGCTTACGAGTAGTCAAGCCACTTTTGATCATTCTGATTTAGTTTTGGGCATGGATGCTCTGCCCCTTAACAAGTGGGAACTGGGCAAGCTCCCTGCTATTTAAGTTAACATTATGCATTTGGACTGCATTAATCTGGTTGTCCTCATAGGTAGTATAGTAAAAGGTTCCCGTCGCCAGGTTAATGCCATCTGAATAAATCGTGTATTCAAAGGTTGCTGGTGCCACTTCATCAAGCCCCTTTTGCTGTTCAACCGCGTGCAGGCAGTGGAAGTAGTTGGTGACGTTTTCTAACTCGCTATCGCCTTCCGGTGCGTTATGCAGGGTAAAGCATTCCTTGACGAAGCGACTCTCGGAATCCATCCCTCCGGGTAACATGTGGGAACCAAGTCCCCGACTATACGTCATTAGTTCCTTCTTGGGCATTAAGGTATTGACCGGGTTAGCGGGTGAAACACTCTGGTAATTAGCCAAATTCGTCATCTGCGATGGGAACTCTGGATTATTAGTCAACACCCCGACCGGGTTATCGTAAACGTGCAGGCCGCTTGGGGTGGACTCAACAACGATTGCTGCCCCCTGCCGGTCAGCAATCAACCAGTGGAGCGGCGAAAGCTGGAGCTGGTCAGAGAAGTTGATATTCACCAGGTTGAGGTTGACAAGCAACTGCTTGGCTTCCGCCACGTTCTTGCACTGGCCTAGGACATAGGGGATAAATTCGAATGGCGAAACGTTATCCTTACCATCTACGACCGGGAAGAAGTGGGCCAATCCGGCAAAGTTTAATCCGGCCATCCCCAGCCCTTCTTCATTTGCCCCATCAAAGTATAGCGGGTAGTTATCCTTAACGAGGGCCATTCCGATGATGGCGTAGTGGCGATCCAGCGTTGGCATCTGCCGAAAGTCAAATGGGTAGTCCCGTGGAGTAACAACCACCTCTTGGCCAAATGAAACTTCCAGGTCTAAGTTACGACCAAAATAATGGTCACCAGCAGTATAGAGAATCGATGTACACATGTTAATACCTTCTTTTTCTTTAATCTTCCCCATTCTACTCCTTTTTCCTTCATAACTATACTAATATCTGCTATTTAGTTGTCCTGCTTGTAATACTCACGGGCATATCTCTACCAATCAACGGCTTTTAATTTAATAAGCGAGCTACCCGGAATCCGCTTGCCACTGCTTCGGCAATACGACCAGTTTGGGCAGCATCGCCAATTACATACACGCGTTGGCGGTCCTTTAACTCCGTCCGCAATTGATTCTCACTGCGAACCCCTAAAGCTAATATAACCGTATCTGCTTCCCAAGCTTCACGAACTTTATTAGGGCGACTAGTGATTACTCTATCTGGCTTAATCTCTAGCAACCGTCGATCCGGTTTCAATTGAACATGGTTTTCTTTAAGCCGACTCGTCACATCCCAAACGTTCGGTAAAAAACCACCAGGCGCAATCTTCTTCGCCATTTCAATAACCGTCACCTGTTTTCCCTGCTCAGCAAGTAGTTCGACGGTTTCTAACCCCGTCATCCCAGAGCCCACTACTACCACCTTCTGGTTTTTAATCCGAACCTTTCCTTTTAATACCGGGGTGGTTGTATAAACATTTTTCTGATCTGCATCCGGGATCCGCGGATGAATTGCTGAAGCACCCGTCGCAATAAAGACTGCATAAGGGTTCTTATCCTTAATAAATTCTGCAGTCACCTTAAAACCACACCTAATCACTGCACCCGCTTTTTGGGCCTGCACTTTTAAGTCCTCCACTGACCACGCAATCTTACCCTTATGCGATGGTTGCTTTGCCAAATTTACCTGTCCACCAACTTTATCAGCCGCCTCATAGAGCTCTACAGCAAAATTTCGCCGTGCCAGTTTGCGGGCTGCCGTTAGCCCTGCAGGACCTGCACCAATGATAATCACTGTTCGCCGGTTACCATTATTTTTACCATATAATTGATATTCCGTTTCAAAACCGGTTCGCGGGTTAACCGCACAAATCACATGCCCGCCGGTGGTCATGCTCCTTTCATAACTTTGCTGGCAAGCTAAGCATGAAATGCACCGTGAAATTTCTTTGTCACGACTTTCACGTGCTTTTTTCATCCACTGTGGATCAGCGAGCAACGGTCGTCCCAAACCAATAAAATCTTGTGTTCCAGATTTCAAGATTTCCTCCGCCTGATCGGGAATACGAATAACTCCTACAGCAATAACGAGAATTGAAACTGCCCGTTTAACGGCTTTTACCAGGTATTGCCGCCAGCCTGGATTATAACTCACTGGTTCACTTATCAGGACCTGCGTATCGGCAGTTGCAATTGTGACATTCAATGCATCTGCCCCCACTCGTTCAACTTCCTTTGCAAGTAAAACCCCTTCCGGCAAAGTAATTCCCATATTTGGATAGCCAATTTTCTCGTAAAATTCATCTACCGTTAGACGAACACTAATTGGGAAATCATCCCCACACCGTTTCTTTATTCCCCGAATAATTTCTGCAATAATACGTACCCGGTTTTCTACCGACCCACCATAGTTATCCTCACGGAGATTGGAATAGGGACTTGTAAATTGGTTTAATAAATATCCATGCCCCGCATGCAACTCAACTCCATCGGCCCCGCCTTTTGGGCCCGTACAGCGGCTTCGATAAATTGCCCCTCTAACCCTTTAATTTCATCAATCGTTAATGCTTCAACTAACTGGTTTCCAAAAGGCGATAGACCAATCCCTGACGGTATCGCGCTAGGCGCCTTTAAGGGGAGCATGAAGCGATGCATTAGCTTAATTGTTCGGGGATTATTAATTGAGGAACGATTCTGGCTATTCATGACTTTATAAAACAAACGCCAATAAGCAGGAATCACCTTAGCGATCTTATTTCCCATAGGCCAAAGTCCAGGAAAGGCCGCAATATTTTGTCGACCAGGATGGTGTAGCTGTACAAAAAGCTTTGCCCCATACTTATGAACGGCGGCTGTTACCTTCCTCAGCGGCTCAATGTGGGCATTCGTTGCCATCGATAGTTGCTTTCCGCTGACAACACCATCCTTTTCATTAATACGGGTATATTCTGTAATAATGAGACCAATCCCCCCAGCAGCCCGTTCTTTAAATTAAGCCACTGTCTTATCGGAGACCATCCCGTTTTCCTTCGCTAGCCCGACTCCCATTGCCGTCATTACGCCCCGATTTTTAATTACTAGCTTGCCAATTTTCCCTGGTGAAAATAATAATTTTTTCTCCATAATTTTCCTTTCCAATAGAACAAATTTAGACACTTGTCAACCTTTAACTTTCATAATAAATTCAGTTTGCCAGCGTCTCAAGATACAAAAAAGTGATAAGTCTAAATCTAGACTAAAATCACTTATTGTCTAACAAGGAAGTGTCAATCATGAAGTATAACCTGTCTAAGAAGCCTACCCGCGGTGCACAAAGATCTTTAGAAGCCTTTTCCGGCACAATGTTTCGTTTGATTAGTGAACAACCCTTTGAAAGGATAAGCGTCAATCAGCTTTGCCAGTTAAGCAACTACCCTCGAGCAACCTTTTATAATTATTTTGACGATAAGTTCAACCTACTAGAATATTATTGGTATATCTTAGGTGAGCAAATCAGGCTGCAAAAATTTACTCAAGTTCCTTCAAACCAGATGCTCACCATTTACTTCGATCGTTTTTATGATTTACTTTCCGAGCGGTATTCATGGTTAAAAAAGGTGCTTAAAGTCAATTCACTTAATTCAGCACTAATGTTGAGCTTTATTGAATATTTAAAAAAACAAACCCGCAAAATCTTTTACACTTGTATTTCCTCAAAAAAGTGCCAGCGAACCACTACAATTCCGATCGAACTCCTAGCGGACCATTATAGTGACACGATTTTGTTAGTGTTAGATGGATTTTTTTCAAGCAAAACGTGACTAGCAAACATGAAGAACATCTTTTTTTAGCGTCTCTGTTACCAGACGTGGTAAGTATTGACTAGTATCACAAAACTTATCACTACATTATAATTAAAAAACAGCCCGCGTTGAATTCAACACCGGCTGTTTAAATAAGAACTTCTATGTAATAATTTTTGTAAAGAACACCAGGTTACTTATTACTCAGGGCCGCTTTAACAGCTTGGTTAACGACCTTCCCATCAGCTTGGCCCTTAACCTTTGGCATAACCGCCCCCATGACTTTACCAAAGTCCTTCATACTTGATGCGCCAACTTGGTCAATCGTTTCTTGGACAATCTTTTGGACGTCGTCAGCGGATAGTTGCTTAGGCAAGTACTGTTCGACAACCGCTAATTCCGCCTTGGTCTGATCAACCAAGTCTTGACGACCAGCCTTTTCAAATTCGGCTAGTGATTCTTTACGTTGCTTATACTCGCGTGACATCACTGCCACTTCTTCATCGGGCGTTAAATCATGACCGGCTTCGATTTGGGCATTTTGGACTGCCGCCTTTAACATCCGTACCGTTGCCAGGGTTTCCTTATCGCGACTCTTCATGGCACTAACCATTTGCTTTGTTAAGTCTTGTAATAAACTCACTTTACCCATCTCCTCATTAAGTAAAAAAGCTCCCACCAAACAGGTAGGAGCGAACAGTTTTAGTAACGACGACCACGCTTATTCTTGCGCTTCCGTGCCGCTTCAGATTTCAACTTACGTTTTACACTTGGCTTTTCGTAGAATTCCCGCTTGCGGTATTCTTGCAAAGTTCCATTGCGTGAAACTGAACGTTTAAAGCGTCGAAGAGCGTCGTCTAAAGATTCATTCTTACGAACGACCGTTTTTGACATGTTGATTCCCTCCCTCCGAGCTTAAAGTTACGTAACTAGGCCAAACTTGACCTTTCACTACAGAAAGTATTGTACCTAATAAGAGCGGTGGTGTCAATATTTCTTTTCGAACAAGTTTTATTACCGTCACTAACCAGCGGGCGTAATTCCCCATATTTAATGAAGAAAAATAGTTTAACCGTGGTTATTACGATTTAGTTACTGCATATTTATGCTTATTTAGAAAAATCTATTGCATAAATAATTATTATGGTGTATATTCATTTACAGTTATTATTTAAGAATAATTATTTGAAAAGGAGTATTTGATTATGAAGCATCTTAAGCCATTGCTAATGTTATTTATTCTCTGTGCTTCACTGATCCTCGCCCCGCTGAACGCGTTTGCGGCAGCTAGCAGCTCCAGTAGCAGTACTAGCAGCGCAAGCTCTAGTACTACCAACACTACTGCGGGCGGCAAAGATTCAGTTCAGCGGATTAAGGAAAAGGGCACGCTGGTCGTGGGGACCAGTGCCGATTACCCACCGTATGAATTTACCACGAAGAAAAATGGTAAGACCGAGTACGTTGGTTTTGAAATGGACGTGGCCCGTCAATTTGCTAAGGACCTCGGGGTTAAGCTAGTCATCAAGAACATGGACTTTGACTCCCTCCTGGTTGCCCTGGAATCCCACAAGGTCGATACCGTAATCGCCGGGATGAACATCACGCCCGAGCGGAAGAAGAGTGTGGACTTCTCTAAGCCATATTACACTGGTCATAAGTACTTCTTAATTAACAAGGCCGATAAGAACAAGTACAAGTCGGTGAAGGACTTTGCCGGACAGAAGGTCGGTGCTCAAAACGGCGCGATGGAATACAACCTGGTTAAGGAAAACATCCCAAACGTCCAAGAAAAGGGGCTCGCTAAAATTTCTTCACTAGTGTTGGCACTGCAGTCGCACAAGGTTAACGGTGTCTTAATGGATGAAGCGACTGCTAAAGCCTACGCGAACAATAACAGTAACCTAATCACCTTTAACTCCCACATCAAGATCCAGTCTGGTGGGATTGCGATGGCCTTTCCTAAGGGGGACACGTCGCTTGAGGCCGCTGCTAACCAGACGGTTGCTAAGATCAACAAGGAAGACCTCATCAACAAGAAGTGGATTCCGCAGGCTTCCCAGTACATGAAGTCTTACAAGAAGCACAATACGGTCGCTTCCTACTGGACCTTCTTTGCTAAGGGGGTTGAATACACCCTGATCATCACCGTCATTTCGGTTGTCTTTGGGTTCTTACTGGGAACACTCTTCGCCCTCATGCGGTTATCCCAAAACAAGTTGCTCCACGGGATTGCGGTTTGCTACATTGAATTTATCCGGGGAACACCTATGCTGGTTCAAATTATGTTTGTTTACTTTGGTATTGGTGCCGTTATCCAATCACTCCCTGCATTGGTTGCCGGGATCATCGCCGTCTCGGTTAACTCTGGGGCCTACGTTGCCGAAGTTATTCGTTCCGGGATTCAATCCTTGCCGATTGGCCAAACCGAAGCAGCACGAAGCTTAGGGATGACCAAGAAGCAAACCTTCCACTTTGTCATCTTGCCACAGGCCATGCGTAACATCTGGCCAGCGCTCGGTAATGAATTTATCACCCTCTTAAAGGATAGTTCATTAGTATCAACCATTGGGGTTGGTGAATTAATGTACCAGACCCAACTGGTCCAAGCTGATACTTACAAGGGTGTCTTGCCACTGTTTATCACCATGATGATTTACTTCGTATTGACCTTCACGTTAACAAGAATCCTGAACTACTTCGAAGGGAGAATGAAACATGCCCACTAAAATGATTGAAATCCAACACCTAAAAAAGGAATTTAACGGTAACCTAGTTTTAAAAGATATCTCAGAAGAAGTTGATAAGGGACAAGTAATCTGTGTCATCGGGCCATCCGGTGCCGGTAAGAGTACCTTCTTGCGGTGTCTCAACGTCCTTGAAAAGCCCACTGCTGGTAAGATCTTGTTCGAAGGCAAGGACTTGACCGATATTTCTGACGCCGAGTTAGACGAGCTGCGGGAAAAGATGGGGATGGTCTTCCAAGGATTTAACCTCTTCCCTAACATGACCGTAATCGATAACATTAAGATTGCCCCCATCAAGGTAAAGGGAATCAGTGATGACCAGGCCACCAAGACCGCCCTGGACCTTTTAAGTAAGGTTGGCCTGAAGGATAAGGCCAATGTTTATCCTGATAGCCTCTCTGGTGGTCAAAAGCAACGGGTTGCCATTGCCCGGTCGCTAGCAATGGACCCCGAAGTGATGCTTTTTGACGAACCGACAAGTGCACTGGATCCGGAAATGGTTGACGAAGTGCTTAATGTTATGCAAGAACTCGCTGATTCGGGGATGACGATGGTCGTTGTCACCCACGAAATGGGCTTTGCTAAGGAAGTAGCGGACCAAATCTGGTTTATGGCCGATGGCTACATCCAAGAAACTGGCAAGCCTGAGGACTTCTTCAGCCACCCGACTAGTGACCGGGCTAAGGAATTTTTGAAGAAAGTTCTTAAATAAGCTATTAAAAGAGGCTGGACATGGTAACGTGTCCAGCCTCTTTTACGTTAGCGGGGAGGTTCCCCACTATTATTATTGTGATTGTTAAAAGGGAGCGTGACAGAAGTCATTTATGACTTCGTCTTCACGCCCCCGTTGACGCGCAGCTAGCCTTTAAGAAACACGAAGAGGAGGCTGGGAATTAACTATTATTTTCTAGCTTCTAACTAAGAAAATGCGAACTATGATTTTTGATTTAATCAAAAATTGTAGTTCGCATTTTTGGTTATTTACTAAAAAGGGTCTTAATTGGTTGA
>DXAF01000010.1 GCA_019117185.1 Candidatus Limosilactobacillus intestinipullorum
AGGCAATTGTCGAGCTAGCTCATCAACTTAATGGCAAGCTCAAAACGCTGACCGTTGATCATGGAAAAGAATTTGTGGACTTTCACACAATCGAGAAATTAACCGGTACATCGGTATATTTTGCCCACGCCTACTCACCACATGAACGTGATAGTAACGAAAACCGTAATCGGGTCCTACGACGCTTTATACCCAAGGGAAAGCCAATTGAAGAGTTGAGTAATAGCGAACTAACACAAATTAACTGGTATTTAAATTCTCGGCCACTTAAGTGTCTCAACTGGCATTCACCTATTGAGATCTTTTTACTTAATCTACGTCAATAAATCGTTCAATTTATTTTTTGCAATCTGCCAAACATTAAAATCATTAAGCAGCAGAGCGGTGCAGGAGTATTCTTGCCAGAAATGCTGGGAATTTTACTGGGAGCGCTAATCTATGGTGCATTTGCTGACCGGCACGCTTTTAGCCAACGGACCCAATATCTCAATATTTTAGGCGGTCTTGCCTGGGGTGTGGCAGGCTTTGCTTATATTTTCTCTGCTCAGGTGAACGGGAACACTGCCGCATTTATTTGGCCCCAATTAAATGTGGTGATCGCAACCTTTGGGGGGATTACCATCCTGCATGAACACAAGAGTAAGCGGGAACTGAAGTACACGATTTGGAGAATCGTGCTGATTGTTGCTGGTAGTGTTGCCACGTCATTTGCATAGGGGCAGTAAATATGACAATCAAAAACTTTATTTTCGACATTGACGGTACGTTGATTAATACATTTGAACTGTATATGCCGGCCTTAATCGATGTTTTAGCTGAGGATGGTCACCACTTTACCGATCCGGTTCAGGCAGAGAAGGACCTATACGGAATTGCTGCTATGGACGCCTTGCATAAACTAAATTTGTCGGGTTCGGAATTGGAAGCAATTCGTAAGGAGTGGATTGGCCGGGCCTACCAAAACTTTGACCGGGTCAGGGTATTTGCTGGGGTACCAGAGCTGATTACCCAACTGGCAAGCCAGTCAGGGACTAGGCTGGCGATTGTTACCTCAAAGACCCGTGCAGAATATCGGCAGTATTTTCAGAATCAATACGAATTCGCTAAATACTTTTCAGTTGTTGTAACGGCCGATGATACCCAGTTGCATAAACCGTCAGCTGAGCCAATCTTGCTGGCGCTAGCCCGGCTTGGTGCTCAGCCGGCAACGGCCGTATACGTGGGTGATATGCTGACCGATTTTATTGCCGCCCACGCTGCGAAAATTAAATTTGCGGGGGCTGATTACGGTAGTGAAGATCCACAAAAGATTGCTGACGCTGACTTTCACTTAGCTAGCCTGGCAGGTTTAATTAGACTTAATGGAGAGGGAGTTGTTCAATCATGAATCGTGTAGCAAAAGCCTTAAACATCAAGTATCCGATTGTCCAGGGACCATTGGCGTGGCTGACTGATGCAAAGTTGGTAGCGGCAGTGGCTAATGCTGGGGGAATCGGCACTCTCGGACCAGCGGCTGGATAAAATGAGCGGGTGGCTGATCCGGATCCGGTCGTGCAGCACGCCGCAACGGTAGAGCGGATGCGCCAGCAAGTGCGAAGGGTTAAGGAACTGACGACGGGGCCGTTTGCGGTTAATATTATCCCTGAAAATGGCGGTAATGATGGTCATACTAGACCGCTGATTCAGATGATGATTGAGGAAAATGTTCCGGCCGTAGTTTACACTGGGAGCGAGGTTTATCCGGAGATTTTTAAGCTATTGAAGGATCACAATATCAAGATTATTTACCGAGCCTTGAATCCAACCGCAGCCAATGCACGTGCTGCCGAAAAAAACGGTTCGGATGTTATCGTGGCGACTGGTTTTGATGAGGGAGGAACGTTGCCGGCCAAAGTAGTCGGGACCTTCTCAATTGTCCGGATGATTGTTGACGCAGTTGACCACACACCAGTATTAGCTACAGGCGGAATTACGGATCGCCGCTCTGTCAAGGCGGCAATGCACTTGGCGCAGAGAGCGTGTTCTGTGGAAGTCTGTTCATTGCGAGCAAAGAAAATCGAGCGGCAGGTAAGGTTAAGCGGGCAATTGTTGATTCAAGCGCTGATGACCTCTTGCTCTTTCGGACAATGCCAGCATATTATCGTTCCTTACCGGGACCGTTTGCTAACCACCTGCAGGAGCTCAGTGACCAAGGCACGAGTCGAGAAAAGAGTGGTGAGGAAATGGGCGGCCTTTATGGTTTGAAGCTGGGAATGGTCGATGGTGACTGGGACCATGGCTACGTTTCCCTGGGGACCGGAATTACCAGTATTCACCGGATTCGTCCAGTGCAGGAAATCATTACCGATCTATTTACAGATGAATAATTTAAAAATACGAATCCCCCGTGAATTGACGAATTCGTCAATTCACGGGGGATTTTTATCGTTTATTAAACTGCCTTAGCAACCGCGGCATTAACTGCTGCTTGTTCTTTTTCAACCAGGGCCACCTTGCTCTCAATGATCCGGATGTCCATCGTGATTTCCCGGGTCAGGCCAGGGGTGTTGATCTTGGGCTCAAAGAATTCCTTGAACTCAGTTAACCGTTGTGGCGTGTGGAAGATACCGGCGGAAACGGTAATGTAGGAGGCAAACTCCATGTCACCACCAACCGTTGCTTCAAGCCAGGACCATTCGTTACGCAGCCAGATCCATGCGGCTTCTTGACCAGCATTGTTAGCCAGTACTCCCCGGTACCATGCACGAAGGTCCTGGGGCTTAATTACCTGGGCATTCTTGTAGTGACCGATGATCAGCTTGATCAGTTCAGGGTTGGTCGTGGTTGGAATCGCCATCCGCAAGTCGGCCTTGTAACTCGGGTCCGCAGTTTGCTGGTAGGCGGTAAGTAGCTTATCGAAGAGGTCATGATTGCCGTAGTTTTGAACCTCATTCTTCAGAACTAATCCCCGGATATCGGCGGACAAGGCGCCCAATTGATCCTGGTTATCAAGGAAAATCTGGTGGGCCGCTTTAATTGCATCCTCGTTGTGGGCATACAGGGCCGCGTTGAGCACGTATGGCCGTACCAACTGGTCGTCGTTGCTTTCACCCACCTTAGGTAACCAGCCGAGCCGGGCAACCTGGTCCTTACTCAATTGGTTGAAGAACTTCTTTAAGTTGGCCTCTTCAGCCGAACTAGGCTTGACGAACATCTTGAGGTTGTTGGCGATGTGGTAGAGTTCGGCGTTGACAATGACCGAGTGGCTATTGGCAAACCGGGTCAGTAATGGGATCAGGCTAGCGTAGGAAATCTGTTGGCCTTCCGCAAGCAGGCGGAGGTCTTGGAGAAGCTGCCGTTGGCTAATGCTATCCAGGTCATCAGCGTGATCGAGGATATCCGTTAATAGCTGGTCGTCATACTTAACGATGAAGTGGGAATTATTACCGACGTTGAGACGGAACGGCTGGCCAGCTTGCTTCCGCAGGGTCGCGTAGTCGCCGAGGACAACCTCCTTATCTGCCATGATTTGTGGAGCCACGTCGTAGTTACTGTTCAACGGAATTTGCCACGTCCGGCCCTTATCCGTGCCGTCACCGATGAAGAACTGCTTTTGGCGAAGGACCAGTTGTCCCTGGTCGTTAACCGTCGCCGAAACGACCGGGTAACCCGGTTGTTCCAACCAGGACTTCATGATTTCACCGATGTTCAAGTCCGAAGCATCGCCCAAGGCCTGCCAGAGGTCATTACCAGCGGCATTGTTGTATTGGTGAGCAGTAAAGTAGTTCTTTAATCCAGTACGCAGGGCATCATCACCGAGCAGGGCCCGGACCATGACCAGCATCCGGGAACCCTTGGCATAAACGATCGCGGGATCAAAGATGGAGTCAATTTCGGCCGGGTTATTAACTGCAACGTGGACGGGTTGGACGCCGTCAGTTGCATCCCGTTGCAGGGCCATCGGCGCTTCGGAGGTTTGGAATAGTTCCCAAATCTTCCATTCGGGGTGGATGGCGTCAACGGAGACGTATTCCATCATGTTGGCAAAACTTTCGTTAAGCCAGAGATCGTCCCACCACTTCATCGTGACCAGGTCACCAAACCACTGGTGGGCCAGTTCGTGGGTGATAACGGTGGCGACCAGCTGTTTCATGTCTAGTGAAGTATTATCTGGGTCAAGCAAGAGATAGGCTTCCCGGTAGGTGACCAAGCCCCAGTTTTCCATAGCCCCAGCTGAGAAGTCTGGTAGGGCCAGTTGCCAGGAGTGCGGCAGCGGGTACGGGGTGTGGTAGAAGTCCTCGTAGAATTCGATGGCCTTCTTGGCAATTTCAAGAGCGAAGTCAAGCTCCTTTGGTTGGTGGGCCTTAGTCGCGAAGACACCAACCTGGACCCCGGACTTAGTTTCGGTAAGCTTGCTTTGCAGTTCACCAAAGGCAAAGGCGACCAGGTAAGTTGACATTTTGACGGTCTGGTCAAAGTAGTGGACCCCGTCTTCGACATGATTTTCCGGCATGTTAGCGATGATCGTTTCACCGGCGTGTTCATCAAACTTAATGGCCAAAGAGAACGTAGCCTTAGCGGCGGGCTCGTCGACACATGGGAAGGCCTGGCGGGCCGCAGTCGTTTCAAACTGGGTTCCAATGATTTGCTTTTGTTCGCCATCGACCTTGTAGTAAGACGGGTAGATTCCCATCATCGTGTCGGTCAATGGGGCGGTATAGTCAATGCTCAAATTAACGTCGCCACTAGCAGGCAGGGTAATCTCTACTGCCTCCGCATCGTCTTTGACGGTAAAGGGTACCGGCTTTTGGTCGACGGTGACGTTAGCGATGTGTAAGAATTTCTGGTTAACCTGAATTACGGACTGGCTGGCGTGACCTTCAATGGTCGTCGTCCCGGTAATTGTTTTATTCGCCCGGTTGATGTCTAAGTAAACATCGTAATGGTCGGGCTGAAAGGCGTCTAATAGTCGTGCGTTTTCTGCCATGTGAGTTCCTTCTTTTTTCTAAGATAGTTTAATTATACCGCGTTCGCTAAATTAGCGACGGATTGTGCTTTGAGGAAAGTAATTGGGGGTCGATCCTCATTTGGCCATGGTAGTACTTGCGGTCGTGGTCACTAATCGGCCGGAGGACCTTAGCTGGGACCCCGGCGGCAATTACATTGGCGGGGAGGTCCTTGGTAACGACGGCGCCGGCCCCCACCACGGTATTGTCGCCAATCGTCACGCCGGGAACAACAATGACGCCGGCCCCGAGCCAGCAGTTTTTACCGATATGGATCGGCAGGTTGTACTGGTAGCCCTTTTCCCGGAGTTCCGGCAGAATCGGGTGGTTAGCCGATGCCAGGGTAACGTTGGGCCCGATCATGGTGTGGCTACCAATATAGATATAAGTATCGTCAACGACGGTTAAGTTGAAATTCGCGTAGATGTGGTCACCAAACATCACGTGTTGGCCACCAAAATTGGCGTGGAAGGGTGGCTCAATGTAACAGCCGGTCTCCACTTTGCCCAGCATCCTTTTCAATATTTTTTGCCGCTTTTCACCCTCGGTGGGGAGGGTGCGGTTATATTCATACATCGGCAGCTGGGCCGCGGTTTGCTTTTCCAAAATTGTTGGATCATCTGGGTTATAGATTTGTTGATCATGAAGTGCCATCGATAAAACTCCCTTCATCTTAGCCAGCCGTTCTTTTTCAGCAGGGGTTGCTAGCGAACTAATCTGCTGCTCGTAAGCAGCGCTAAGGCGGTCAACGTAGTCACCAAATTGTTGGAGTTCGTCATCATTGAACCCAGCTAGCACATTATTATTGCTGGTGGCGGCGCCGGTTGATTTAACGGCCTTCCCCTTGTCGGTTAAGGTCACCATGGTTACCCGCCGGTCATTTTCCGCCGGGTGGCGAGTAATGTAGCCCTCTTCTTCGAGGCGCTTAAGACTTTGGTTGAGGGATTGTGGGCGAATACCGAGCAGGTAGCTAAGGTCCTTACTGATCATTTCCGGCTGGAGCTTAAGAATTGGTAGTATCCGTCCCTGCCCATGACTGCTGTCTTGGAGGGGGCTGACCCGTCGCCGTGAGAGCATCTTGGTCTGGTGAATTGCCCGGACGAGGTTGATTAGTTTTTCATTGAAAATTGCTTGTTGTTCTTCTGCCATAATTAGTTTCTCCAATCATTCTTTAGCTTATAACAGGTACCTGTTATAAATTTGCGAGAGTTAATTGGGAATCGTGCGCGAAGACTCGTCGCGTCAGAACTGGGCATTTTTAATAAAGGTCACGGTATTCCGTGACGAATTCAGCAAAGAAGGGAAGGGTGAAGGATAATTCTCCCCAGGAAGGTGCGGTGATTAGCTGGTCATCGAGGAGCCGTCGCCGGTAGGTTGAAATATAGTTTTTAGACTTTTTCATTCGACTGCCGATCGCGGCTGTTTTCACAGTGTGCCCGCCAAGTTCAGCCATTGTGAGGACAAACTGACGGTCGACAGGGGAGAGCTCCTGATACATTTTTAGATAAACGTTCCTAAATAATTCGGCTTTATAGTCGCCCAGTACCTGGTCAACCGTTGCCTGATCGATCAAGTTCTTTTTCGTCCGCCACAGGAGAAAGCCGAGTAGCTGAAATGCGTAAGCGTAGCCGTTGGTAATCTTTGTAATGAAGTTCAGTGTATGCTCGTCAATCTCCCGCTTGCCGCGACTAAAGGCTTGCCGATAGCTGTTCTTGATTGTTAAAAGGCTCAGCGGCTCCAGATATATTCGTTGGCTCCGTAACAAGAAGGTCAGAATATCATCGTTCTGGAGCTCTGATACCTTACTTGGTAAGCCTGCCATTAGTAAGGCAATGTGATATTCATTTCGTAAAAGAATCTGGTAGATGGCTGCAAATTCGCGTAACGCTGGCGTCGAGCTAATTTCATCGATGGTGATTAGGAGTTTCAGTTTCCGCTGCTGTAATGTTTCAGCTAATGACTCCAACAGGGGCTGGTGTGGCGAGTTAGTTACACTAGCTTGGTGCTGATAATAAGCAATTTTAAGAACGCCAGCCGCACTGACACTGACACCGTCGATTCTTTTTAGTAAGTTTTTGAGTGTACTATCTGCCTGCTTATAAACCAACTCAATTAACGTTGGAATCAAGGCATCCCCCATTGTTAAGTCGACAACAATCCAGTCTGGTCGTTCCCTAGTATCGTGACTAATATCGGTCAATAGGGTGGTTTTGCCAGCCCCCCGTATGCCATAGATAAGGGTCGTCAGGTAGGGGCTATCAACATCTTGAATGTCCTCCTCTAGCTGGTGGACAGTCTGTTCACGATCTAGGTAAATTTTAGGAACCCGACCGAAACTGGGATTAAAAGGATTCTTCATTTTATCTGTCCTCCATCGTTTTATACTTCTTTATACTTTTAGTTTTATTTTATACTTCTTTATACTTTTTGACAAACTACTTATCCACCAAAAAGCGGCGCCAGCCCAATTAAGGCTAACGCCGTTATTACACTTAGTAGATAATTACTGGTTCACCCTTGGAAAGGGCGTGGAAAGCAACCCCGGCATTTTCGGGGTGCATGTTGATACAACCGTGAGAGCCACCCCCGGTTTCCTTGTAAGCCCGCTTGGACCAATCCGTTCGCCAGCTGGCGTCGTGAAAGCCACAACCAGAGAGGGTAAATGGTGACCAGTACTGAACCTTACTGGCGTACTTAGAGCCATCATCGTTTAGCCCCCGTAAGACGGATGGCGTCTGCTGGTACATGATGTACCAAACCCCTTTTGGCGTCCGGTTACCAACATTATTAGTACCACTGACGATGTCGGTGCTCAATACACACTTACCATTCTTGTAAAACCACGCGTGCTGCTTGGCAAGGGAAACGGCGACGTAGGTATCCCCAATACCGTGGTTACTAGTATTTGCGTAACCAGTACCGAGGTGGCTGTAGCCCTTACCGTAAATATCGTTTTTAGCATCAATATGGCGTTTACCAGATGCCAGTGCCGTCGCGAGTGACTGTCCGGCCTGCTTGCTACTGATTTTCCAGCCATAGGTACCGGCATTTGCAGTTGTTACCATCTTGCCATCGGCGGTCTTAAACTTAAAACTCTTGCCCAGCGTGGCCTGCTTAGCATTGATTTGGGCAACCTTTGCTTTTACCGAGCCCGTCGTGAACTGGTAGTGTCCATGCTGGTACGTTGCCCGGGAAATAACCTCGGGGGTAGTAAAGCGGTAGTCCTTATTTTGGACCCGGTAAGTAACCGCCCGGTGTTGTAACTGGGTCAACCGCTGTTTCTCGTTCTGGACGGTCGGGCTGTTGGCGGCTAACGGGGTGATGAACTTGGGCTTAAGGTAAACGGTCCCGTTAACGAATTCCTTGCTCAGTTTCTTGGCCAACCCCTCATCACTATATTGGGTGCCCTTAACCGCGGGGACGACCGTTACCTTGCCATTTTTGTAAAGGGCGTAGGCATCGTGGGGAGCAGTGCGTCCGGCATTCATTTGTTGAATTTGATTCGTTACGGCGGCGTTAATGTCACTGAGTGCTGACTTATCAAGTTTGGTCGGTGCGACCAGGAGGTTAACCCGTTTGTGGGAAGGGAAGAGGGTGTACTGGCGGTGTAGTGCTGCAGTGACCTTAGCCTTGTCCTTGGTAGTGAACCCGGCGTTAGTGGTCGGACCACTGTAAACCAACTTCTGGTTAACGTAGATTTTAGATTGGCGCTTTGTCTTCCGGACCTTGTCGTAGGCCTGCTGGGCATTCAGGCCCCCAACTGGGATTCGGTTGATACTGACGTTACGGTTGAAGTGTGTGCGCTGGTGGTGGTGCATCCCGAACAAGAGGATGATTAGTAACACCAGCACCGCAATGATTACCTTGTTTAAACTTAGCTTTTGCATCATTCAATCCTCGGTTACTTAGATTTACTAGAGTTATCTTACTGCTAATTGGTTAAATTACAAGGATTTGATTTGTGGGCGATCACTGATCAGGCACAGGCAATAATGGGCGTCATTTCAAGGATGCAAACAACGCTTGCTTGTCAAAATGCCACGAGTTTTGTATGGTTATTAGCAAATTAATTTTCAGAAATGAGGAAGCGATGATGAACTTTAGTAAACAGCTCCGTGAACAGCGCAAGCAGCTGGGCTTAACCCAAGCGGCCGTGGCAGAAAGATTACACGTGACCCGGCAGACCATTTCTAACTGGGAGCAGGGTAAAAACTATCCTGACTTAACCATGTTAGTTCAGCTCAGTACGGTTTATCAGATCTCACTGGACTCCCTCCTCAAGGGTGACCAGCGACTGAAGGACTCTTTGGAACGGGGGCGGGCGAACCATGCCTTTAATGTTATCAGTGGTTTAGTCTGGATCATGTATGGTTTAATTCAAGCGGTTTACAACGTTACTAACATTGGTGATGGTGTCAGTGGCTACCTCAATATGGCGATTACCATGGTCTTTTTCGCCGCTTTTACTCATAGTGAATACGTTGCCCTGTTTTCTTGGGGATCAGTGGTAAGACGTATAACCGCCTTGGCCACCGCCCGGACCAGCGACCGTCGTTACTATGGAAGGTATGGTTAGCCACCACGCTGGTGCTAGTAGTCGGTGGGCTTATCTTTTCCCGGGTCTTGGTTGTTCGCCAGTACTATTGGCCGCTGTTGTTGGGTGCTGTGGGGGTCAATCAAATCCTCCAGAAGTACATGTGGAAAGTGGCTGGCTAAGGGGCCTATAATGGTGTATCAAAGGGGCGAAGATTATGAAAATGTATATTGTTGATGCGTTTACTAACGAGTTATTCCGGGGCAACCCGGCTGCGGTATGCTTTGTTGATGAATGGCCCAGCGATGATTTAATGAAGAAGATCGCTATGGAAAATCGCTTTTCGGAAACGGCCTTTGCCATCAAGCAAGACGATACCCACTATTTGTTACGGTGGTTTACCCCGGCGGCCGAAATTGACTTGTGTGGGCACGCCACGTTAGCAACCGCTTTTATTATTTTTCAAACGGCGGCACCACGGGGGACCGCAACGATTAATTTTATTACCAAGCAGAGTGGCAACTTAGCTGTCACCAAGGTGGGGGACCGTTATGAAATGGACTTCCCATCATATCACCTCCAGCCAGTAGCGGTCACCGCTGAAATGACCGCAGCGTTCGGTGCCCGTCCTGAAGAAGCCTACCTTGGTCGTGACCTCCTTTGCGTGTTTAGTGACGAGGAGGTAATTCGTCAGATGAAGCCCGACCAAGAAAAGCTCCAACAGCTGCCCGGCCTATTGCAAAATGTAACGGCTCGTGGTCACAAGTATGACTGTGTTTCCCGCTCTTTTGCGCCGAAAATGGGGGTCGACGAAGACCCAGTCTGTGGGAGCGGCCACTGTCATATTATTCCTTACTGGGCGGCTAAGTTGGCTAAACGAAGCCTCGTGGCCTACCAGGCTTCGTCACGGGGTGGAGTCCTTTATTGCGAGTATCAAGGGGCCGTGACAAAGATTGCGGGTCAGGCGGTCCTGTATTCAAGCGGTACTCTGAATGTCTAACGTTTCGCCCACAAGCGTTATCTAAATGTGATTAATTTTACAAATCCTCTTTACAAAAAGTTAGTAGGCGCGTACACTTAAACTAAATTAAAATTATTTTTTCTTCGGGGCCGGGTGAAATTCCCAACCGACGGTGACAAAGCAATTTGAAGTCCGTGAACCGCTCGTCAGCATTGACCAGCGGTTGAACCAGTGTGATTCTGGTACCGACAGTATAGTCTGGATGGGAGAAGAAAAAACGTTATACACAACACTACCAATTTAAATCAAGCCCCGGATGACGTAATAGTTATCCGGGTTTTATGTTACCCGCAGTGTTGGCAACCGCATCAGTAAACAAGCGCCCCAGAGAAATCTTGGGACGCTTTTTTCGTTGGAGGGTGATGGAAATCAATGACCAGTACTTTATGAAGATTGCAATTGAACAGGCCAATCAGGCGACGGGGACCTGGCAGAATCCCCAGGTGGGGGCTGTGGTGGTTAAGGATGGTGAAATCCGCGCGACCGGGCACACCCAACCCTTTGGCGGCCCCCACGCTGAGCGGGATGCGCTAACCAAACTTACGCCGGCGCAAACGCGGGGGGCGACCCTCTACGTAACCCTGGAGCCTTGTAACCACTATGGTAAACAGCCACCCTGTACCCAGTTAATTATCGACCGGGGGATCAAACGGGTGGTGGTCGCCGAAACCGACCCTCACGCTTTGGTAACGGGGAAAGGGATTGCCCGGCTGCGGCAAAGTGGGATTGAAGTGGTAACCGGGGTTGGCGTGCGGGCTGCTGCCCGGGTGAACCCCCACTATAACTTCTTTTTCCGTCATGGCCGTCCCTGGGTGACGTTAAAGCAGGCCGTTAGCCTCGACCACCGCGTAAGTGCGGGCCCGGGGCAGCGGACCTCCATCACTAACCAGGCGGTTTATGCCCGGGTCCACCGGGAGCGGGCGAATTTCCAGGGAATTGTCATTGGTAGTACGACTGCCATCGTGGACGATCCAACGTTGGTGCCACTTCCCCACCCTGATTTTATGCCAGCCCGGGTTATTCTTGACCGGCGGGGGCGGCTTGCGGACCACCAGCAGCTACGGTTACTTAACGATGGTTTAGCACCAACCTGGGTCTTTACGGCCTGCGTTACATTAGCGGACCAGTTAGCGGGAACCAACGTCCAGGTAGTTTACCTCGCAGACTGTTCGGTGATCAAGGTAGTTGAAACATTGGCCAAACAAGGTGTTCAGTCACTGTATGTGGAAGGGGGACCGACAATTCATGCGGCATTTGCGGCCGCCGGATTAGTTGAAGAAGTTATTTCCTACCTGAGCCCACAAATGCTGGGGACAATGGGAGTGCCGGCCTTTACCCCGCCAGTGCCATGGTCGTTTGCCGACCCCCAGGTCGAAATACTTGGTAATAACGTCAGAATTGCAGAAAGGAAGCGGCAAGATGTTTAGTGGATTAGTTCAGGGGACCGGGAAGATCCGGGTGCTTGATCGGCAGGCAGAAACGATTAACTTAACGGTGGCACCAACCGTTGCTGACGTGATGGATCAGCTGGCCATCGGGGACTCAATTGCCATCAATGGAACCTGTCTGACGGTGGTTACGATGGGACCGGATGAGTTCCAAGTGACCCTCATGCCCCAGACTTTTGAAAAGACCACCTTCAAGGACCTGCGGGTGGGTGACCTGGTCAATCTCGAGCGGTCGTTGACGGTTGGTGCCCGCCTTGAAGGTCACATCGTTACGGGTCACGTTGACGAGGTAGTGACCGTTCGGGATGTACAAAAAAATGAAAACGCGATTGAAGTGCGGTTTAACCTTCCGGCCCGGCTGACGGGACAGGTGGTTGCGCAGGGGAGCGTGGCAATTAACGGGGTCAGTTTAACCGTCATGGACACCAGTGCGGACTGGTTCTCCGTTGGCCTGATTCCCCATACTCAGACCGTGACCAACCTGGACTTGCTAGCAGCCGGCAGCCGGGTCAATCTGGAAACCGATATTTTAGGTAAGTATGTCGTTGCCAACTTGCAGAAAGGGGCAGAATAATGGACGTTAAGAAAATTCAAGCCGCAATTGACCACCTCAAGAAGGGGGGCCTGGTAATTGTCATGGATGACTTAGACCGGGAAGCAGAGGGGGACCTCGTTGGCCTGGCCAGCAAAGCCACCCCAGAGAAGGTCAACTTCATGACCAAGTATGCCCGGGGGCTGATGTGCGTCCCGATGGCGCCAGCGGTGGCCAAGCGGCTGGCCCTACCCCAGATGACGACGGACAACACCGACCCGTTTGGCACGGCCTTCACCATTAGTGTGGACCACAAGTCAACGACTACCGGGATTTCGGCCTTTGACCGTTGGCGGACGATTACCCACCTGGCCGACCCCAAGGCTACCAACGCAGACTTTTATAAACCCGGCCATATTTTTCCCCTGGTTGCCAAAGAAAGCGGGGTACTAGAGCGAAATGGGCATACCGAAGCGGCGGTTGACTTAGCTAAGCTCGCCGGTGAGGAGCCAGTGGCCTACATCTGTGAAATTTTGAAGTCTAATGGGGAGATGGCCCGGTCGAAGGAGCTTCACGAAAAGGCGGCCGAATTTAGTCTCCCGATTATTACCATTAAGGACCTTCAAGAGTACCGCCGCAACCTGGTCAGCCAGCCAGTCGAGGAGGTTCACTTGCCAAGCGAATACGGTGATTTTCAACTACGTCACTTTCCCGGGGACAATTTGGCATTGATCAAGGGGGACTTATCAGGAGATGAACCGGTGATGGTCCGCCTCCACTCGGAATGTTTTACAGGGGATGTGCTGGGGTCGTTGCGTTGTGATTGTGGCCCCCAGCTCCACGCGGCCATGCGTCAAATTAATGCTGCCGGACGGGGCGTTGTCCTCTACCTTCGCCAGGAAGGTCGGGGGATTGGCCTAGAAAACAAGTTGCGGGCCTACCACCTGCAAGAGGAGGGTTACGATACTGTGGAGGCAAACGAAAAGCTCGGCTTTAAGCCGGATGAACGCCAGTACGAGTTGGCCGCGCAAATTCTACGCCAGCTCGGGGTGACCACGGTCAACCTCCTAACCAATAACCCGGATAAGATTAGTCAACTTAAGTTAGCCGGCATTACCATCCATGACCGGTTACCGCTGGAAATGCAGCCAACTAAGTACGACCGGCAATACCTTTTGACCAAGAAAAACAAATTTCACCACTTATTAGATTTGGAGGCTTAACAATGAAAGAATTTACTGGAAAGTTTGACCAAGGCGCTGCACGGATTGCAATTGTAGTTGCGGATTTTAACGAAACGGTGACCAAGCAACTGGTAGAAGGGGCTGTTGCCACCTTAGCCAAGTTCGGCCTGGCAGATGACCAGGTGGCAGTTTACCACGTCCCGGGTGCCTTTGAAATTCCCTTTGCGGTTAAGAAGCTCCTGGATAAGGGGGGATTTGCTGGCATCATGACCCTGGGAGCGGTGATTAAGGGTGAAACCGACCACTATGACCTGATTTGCCAAAACGTGGCCAGCGGGATTATGCAGCTGAACTTACAAGGGGAGGTCCCAGTGACCTTTGGAATCCTGACGACCGATAACATTGAACAGGCGATGCAACGGGCTGGCCTGAAGATGGGCAATGAGGGCGCCAGCACGGCCCAGAGCCTGCTTGAGATGATATCGTTGAAGCAGCAGATTAAGTAGGTGTTTCATGTGGAACATCTAATTGGCTAGGGATAAAGAAAACGCCAGCATTCGAATTTTGAACGCTGGCGTTTTCTCTTTTTATTACGGGTTATCAAAAATGCTTTAACTACTTTACCGCAGCCACGGCATCGGCAATTGGTGTGTCACCGCTGCGCATCATGATAACCTTGCCGATGGTGTTATCAGCGGTCAAAACATCCGCCAGGACCTGAGCTACGTCTGAAATCGGGTTGGTGGTGTCATTACCCGCACCAAACGTTACCTTCCCAGTGGCCGCTTTCTCAGTCAGTGAGGCTGGTTGGATGATTGTGTAGTCCAGGTTGGTATTGCTGATCAGGTAGTTGTCAGCAAAGAACTTGGCGATGTTGTAGTCAGTGATCGACGCCAGTGCTGGGTAGTCGGCCCACTTTTCTGGTTGGAGGGCGTACATGGAGCTCAGCATGATGTAGCGTTTAACGCCGGCGCGCTGGGCCGCCAGCATCGTTTTAACCGCGCCCATGGCATCGGTTTGCAAAAGGTCCTTGCCCCGGGAGCCTGCAACAAAGTAGACCGCGTCACTGCCGGCCATCAGGGTTGCAATCTTAGCGACGTCACTATGAAGATCGAGGTTGACCGGCGTCACCCCAGCCAACTTGATAACCTTTTCGGGGTGGCGGGCTCCGGCAATTACATCATTCCCAGCAGTTACTAAATCCTTAATTAAGTCGGTGGCAACCCGACCAGAGCCACCCGCAACAAATACTTTACTCATGATAATTCCTCCTTTGATATCCAACTTAACCTGCCTAGTCCTTAATTGTCAAAATTGTTGACTCGGTCGTCCGTTTGGTCCGGAAGCCGTTAATCTGGTATGCCGGGTCACGGTAACCAAGGGCGATCCCCATTGCCACCTGCTGATCAGCTGGGATATCCATCAAATCGCGAACCGCATCGGGGTAGCGGACAATCTCATAGGTGGGCATTGAGTCGATCTTCTTTTCCGCTGCGGCGAGCATCAGGGTTTGACTAAAGGCACCGAGATCGTAAACCGACCAGTCAGTTGCGCCCTGCGGTAAAACTAGGTAGACAAGGGCGGCGGCGTTGAAGAGGTGGGCTTGGGCAGCACTCATCTGGGGCATTTGGTCACCAAGGTATGTCTGAAGATCCTGCCCCCACTTCACCATGTTTTTCTGGGCCTGTTGCCCCCACTGGGTACGGTGGGCAACCGGAAAGTCAGAGTTACCGCTGACGCCTTGCTGGGCCGCCGCCAGGTGGTGGTTCTTGATTTTTTCTAGGGTCTGACCGGTGGCAATATAGACCTGCCATGGCTGGGAATTGGCCCAAGATGATGTTCGCTGGGTGAGTTGGACAATTTCTTTAAGGTCGTCCGGGGCAATTTGCTGGTTGGTGAAGTAACGAATGGATTGGCGGTAGTTAACAGCTTCCTTAAATTCCATGAAAATTCCTCCCTAGTCAGTTTATTCATTATCATTCTAGCTTACCAAAGATAAGTAAAGGAGAAACACTTGGTGACGGGCCCGCAATGATATAATTGGCAAAAAAGGGTAATGGTGATGGACGAACAAAAAATTAAGAAGGTTCTGGCACTGGTCAACACGGGAAAACCTTACGATGATGTTGCCCCAGACGTCACGGCGGTCCGCAACTGGGCCCTCGACTTGTGCCGACAATACAACTTTGAATACTATCAGACAGGGAGGGCTAATTTAGCAACATTAAGGATAAGACACCGGCTGACGGGGTCACGGTCCTGCCCAACTTCCACGTTGAATTTGGCCGCAACATTTTCTTAGGCCGTAATTTCTTCGCTAACTACGACTGTTTCTTCATGGATTGTGCGCCGATTAAGTTTGGGAATGAAGTTAAAATTGGCCCGAGGTGTGGCTTTTATATTTCAAACCACGTGGAGGACCCAGTTGGTCGCCGGGCTGGTTACGTTGAATCACGACCGATTACGGTGGGGGATAACGTAACGGTCGTTGGTGGGGTCACGATTGGCGATAACAGTATTATTGGTGCCGGCAGTGTCGTTGTTCATGATATCCCAGCCAACGTTATTGCCGCTGGCAACCCGGCCAAGATGATTCGTCCGCTACGCCACGATGACCGCTACCGGGGGTTAGAGCAGCAAACCGGTGACTATCATTACGGTGCTTAGGGGCGTACAAAATTACACAAGTGCGCTATGATTAAAGCATAGTTTATAGTTCAAGAGGGGGATTATTAATGACCGAACAACAATTAACGTCAGCAATGGTTAAAAAGTATCAGCAAATTTTTCACGCCCGCCCTGCGGCAGACGTGATTTCCCGGGCCATTCAAAAGAACGGGATTAAAAATGCCAGTGAAGATCCGGCAGCGAGCGAGCGTCTCCACCGGGCCTTCTCTTACGAAATTAAGACAGGGAAGCCGAGCAACCAGCGGCACAGTGGCCGGTGCTGGTCCTTTGCGGCACTGAATACGCTCCGTCACAAGTTCGCGAAGAAGTATAATTTTAAGGACTTTGAACTCTCCCAAAACTACCTGTTCTTCTGGGACCGAATTGAGCGCGCTAACATGTTCTTCCAAAAGATTATTGCTACTGCTGACCGGCCTTTCCATGATCGCTTGGTTGATTTTTACCTCAGTTTTGCCCTTAACGATGGGGGCCAGTGGGCTAATGCAGCGTCGATCGTGGAAAAGTACGGGGTGGTACCAGAATACGTGATGCCGGATACCCATAATACTAAAGACACCAGCGATGTTGCCGAGGTATTAAACTACTTGATGCGTAAGGATGCCCTCGAGTTGCGGCGGATGGTTAACGATGGTGACTCGCAGGACCAACTCGCGGCGGCACAAGAACGGATGATGGCAGATGTTTACAAGGTTGCCGCCTACGCCTTTGGGGAACCGCCGGCCAAGTTTGACCTGGAATTTCGCGATGATGATAAGAAGTTCCATCAGGTTCTCGGCTTAACGCCGCTGGACTTTTACCACCAATACTTTGACACTAACTTTAATGATTACGTGGTAGTCACCAATGCCCCTGACCACGAGTTCGGTAAGGTTTACTCGATGCCGAGTCAAGATAGCGTGGTTGGTGGAGTACCAATTAAGTTTATGAACGTGCCGTTTAGTGATTTGCAGGCTGCCGCGATCAAACAACTGAAGGCTGGTGAAACCGTTTGGGTTGGTAATGATGTCCTCCAGCAGATGGACCGGAAACGGGGCCTGATGGATGCTAAGCTGTTCCGCCGCCAAGAACTATTGGACGTTGACTTTACGATGGACAAGCGTGATCGTCTGGAAACGCGGCAGGCTGAAGTATCCCACGCCATGACCCTTACCGGGTTTGACCTGGTCAATGGCCAGCCAACCCGGTGGAAGATTGAAAATAGCTGGGGCAAGGAGAACGGCGCCAATGGCTACTTTGTTATGACCCAGGACTGGTTTGAAGACTATACCTATGAAGCGGTAATCGACAAGAAGTACTTGCCAAGTGAACTGCAGGCCCTTGCCACTAGTGCGCCGGTTGAGTTATCAGCCTGGGATTCGTTACAATAAGCCGGCAGACTGTCAATTAAGGGACTACCTATTGAGAAAGCGCTCTCAAGGAAGTGTAATTAGTGTGTTTGGAATGATCAATTGGATGAAAGGGTGGTTCTAACGATGACGGATTATAACCAAGAATTGGCCGAGGTAATGGCTAATAATAAAAACCTCTTTGCTAGTACGGGGGCAACGGGTAAAGCCTTCATGGGTGTCCATGATGCGGCGGTTGAACCGGGTGCGCTTGACAGTAAGACCAAGGTACTAGAAGCCTTAGGGATTGCGGTTGCCATCCGGTGCGAGGGCTGTATTGTACAGCATGTTAAGGGTGCCATTAAACTTGGTGCCACTCGTGATGAGATTGTGGAGACTATCAATATTGCCATCATGATGGGTGGCGGGCCGTCAACAGTGTATGGCGGCAAGGCATTAGCATGTGCCGACCAGTTTTTGAAGGATCAAAAGTAGATTAAAATGTGAAAGGGGCACTAGTAGCTGGGATTCCAGACACTAGTGCCTCTTTTGTCTTGTTAAAACTTAAGAAGCGGTAAGGTTACTTAATTAACCCGTAAGCCAACCACCAATCCATTGTAACCGGTGCCAGGGGTTGATAAACTAAAATCAGCAAATGTCACTAGAGGACCCGAACTGCAATGTCACAATAGCGACAAGAGAAAGGTTTGAGTACGATGAATAGCGATAAGCACGGATTAAAGGACCAGGTTGCCGGCAAGTTCAAGGAGGTCAAAGGTAAATTGACCAACGACAAGAGTGCACAAGCAGCGGGCACGGTTCAAAAGACCTTTGGCAAGGCTAAGGATAAGTTACAAGATATTAAGGAAACGATGAAGGAAAATACGAAGGAGGAGAGATAAATGCATTGGTTATGGGTATTAATTGTTGGTGGTGTGATCGGGCTGGCAGCTGGCGCTATTACCAGACGGGGTGGCTCGATGGGTGTAATCAGTAACATCATTGCCGGGCTAGTTGGTTCCGCAATTGGGGAAGCCGTCCTCGGTGCGTGGGGCCCCCAGGTGGCGGGGATGGCAATCATCCCTTCGATCATCGGGGCAGTGGTCCTGGTACTGATCGTATCCCTGATCTTCGGCGTACGCCCGGAGACATAAATCAACTTGCTTGCTAGTTTTAGAAAGCACAAAGCGGCCTTCAGCATTCGGAAAACCCGGGTGCTGAAGGCCGCCATTTTTTCGATCCACCAATCCTGTTTCACATGAAACAATTACTTTGGCCGCACGACCTCCTGTTTCCAGTGGTGGAGGTGTTGCTTGGTGATCACACACAGGGCATCATCACCAGCCTGCTTCATCTGGTCGGTGCACATGATTTTGACGTTCGAACTCGCTGCTCACCCCAATAGTTGAGGTAGCGGAGGGCGGCATAAAGATTTTCGCCCTCATCAGTTAACCGGTACTCAACGTGGGGTGGCATCGTGTTGAAACTTTTACGGGTTACAATGCCAGCGTCCGTCATTTCGCGAAGTTGGTCGCTGAGCACCTTGTAAGAGGTCCCCAACTGTTTTACCAGCTCCCCTGTCCGGCGGGGGTGCCCCGCCAGAAGGTAGAGGATAACCGGTTTCCACTTACCACTGATGATCGATAACGCGTATTCAGCGCCGGTGTTAAACATTTTTGGATCAGTCATTGCTGGTCCCTCCTTGCGGATTAACAACGAGTTTAAAGACTTGGTCGGGGTGACCAGTCAGGTAGTCGACGATGTTTTGACACGAAATTCGTTGTAAGGTGGTTAATGAGTCGGTGCTATAAAAAGCGGTGTGGGGTGTTACGAGGACATTTTCGCGGCCCACCAGTGGATTATGGGCGAGGTCTGGAAACTCAGTTGCTAGAACATCCAGTGCAGCACCCCGAATTTGTCCCTGGTCAAGTGCCGCTACGAGGGCTTGCTCTACGACTTCCGCCCCCCGGGCCATGTTGATGAAGTAGGGGTGGTTAACCATTTGCTGGAAACGGGCACTGGTGAAGTAGTGGTAGTTACTGTCGTTTAAATTCATGTGATTAGTGATCACGTCGGCGTTGGCAAGGAGCTCGTCAGCAGTAACTAGCTTGACCACGTCTGCCACTGAAGCATAGTGGGTCTGACTAATGTAAGGGTCGCAAGCTAATACCGTCATCTTGAGTGCCGCAGCTTTTTTGGCCACCGCACGACCAATTTTCCCCAAGCCGAAAATACCGAGGGTCATGTTGCTAAGCCGGCGGTTGGGCTGGGCATAATCGTAACGCCACTCATGCCGTTGGTCAACGGCGGTCAGGTAGGCCTTAAGATTACGGACCAGTGCCAACATGGTTGTGATGGTGAACTCGGCCACGTCTTCAGTACAATATTCGCCAACTGGGCAGACCGCGACCCCGTGCCGTTTGGCGGCCCGCAAGTCAACGTTATCATAGCCCGTGGCGTTGATTGAAACCACCTTAAGCTGCGGTGCCGCATTGAAAGCCGCTTCGTCAACCTTAATAAAAGCAGTCAGCAGGGCATCCGCATCGTGTAACTCCCGTAAAAAAGCCGCTCGTTGGTCATCATGGTAGGAGAAAATAACTACCTGACAGCCGGGCAACCCGGCCGTTAAAACTTGCTTTTCAAGTTGGTGGTTTGGCATCATCGATTCCGGATAATCAGCAATCACAATCTTCATTTTAAGCCCTCCCGTAGTCGTTTCTATTGTTATTATATGGCAAATTAGTTTAAATTGGGTGATCGGTTGGCGCACAGGGATATCTTACCACCAGGTAACCTGGTTACCAAGAATTGCTTACTTTTAATAAGACAAAATCTCGCTATACTAGTAGGTGAAATCAACGATAGGAGGAAGATCAAATGACGAAACAAGTTTTAATTCTCGGTGCAACTGGTAAAATTGCCGGCCATGCAATCGCAGCCCTCTTGGCAAAGACAACTGACCAGCTCCTACTATTTACCCGGCACCCGCAAAACTTGTCGATTGCTGATGAAAGTCGGGAAACGGTAATCAAGGGTGATACCCTTAAAACGGATGAACTAAACGCGGCCGTAGCCCAGGCCGACGTGGTTTATGCTAACCTCCGCAACCCAGCGATTGCCCAACAGGCCCGTAATATTGTTGCCGCAATGGACCAGGCGGGGATTAAGCAACTGGTCTGGATTTCCTCAATTGGTATTTATGATGAGGTACCAGGTAAATTTGGTGACTGGAACAATGAAATGCTGGGTGGCGGCCAGGAAGATAGTTATCTGGGGACCTACCGCAAGGCGGCGGACGAAATCTCGGCTTCTGACCTGGATTACACCATTATCCGGCCGGCATGGTTAACGGATAAGGACGAGGTTGATTATGAGACCACTAAGCGTGGTGAAAAATTCAAAGGGACCGAAGTTTCACGGAAGTCAATCGGTAACTTAGTGGCAGAAGTGATTGCCAACCCTGCAAAGTATGCCCGTCAGGACTTCGGGGTTAACAAGCCCAATAGTGATGGTGATAAGCCGGCCTGGTACTAATAGTACGTTTGCACCTCAATGCCTCATAGTTGTTAGCCAAAGTGCTAGGGACGATGGGGCCTTTTTTTGACCAGTATTTTAGGCTCCGCCCCTATTTTTCGTTAAATCGTGGAATCTGATTAATAATAAGTGTATATTAGAACATAATTAGAAAATGAAGATAAAGATTAGTGCATGGAGGCGTTTGGAAATGAGTGAAAAGTTAAAAGTTGGTGTGATTGGTGCCACCGGAATGGTTGGCCAACGGTTTGTCACCCTGTTAGCAGACCACCCCTGGTTTGAATTAACGGCGGTTGCCGCCAGCAAGCATAGCGCCGGTCAAAAATATGGTGACGCGGTTAAGGACCGCTGGAAGATGGGCGCCACACCAATCCCGGCAGGGGTCAAGGACTTAACGATTCTGGATGCCGAAGATGTTGACGCGGTGGCTGACCAAGTTGATTTTGTCTTTTCTGCGGTTCACATGGATAAGGACGCAATCCGGAAGCTAGAAGACGAATATGCTAAGCACGAAACACCAGTGGTTTCAAATAACAGTGCGCACCGTTGGACACCGGATGTACCGATGGTGGTACCGGAAATTAACCCGGCCCACACTGAAGTGATTAAGTACCAACGGGAGCGGTTGGGAACTAAACGCGGCTTCGTTGCTGTTAAGCCAAACTGTTCGATTCAAAGCTACACTCCGGCCCTGGCAGCGTGGATGAAGTTTGAACCAACCCAGGCGCTGGCATGTACCTACCAGGCAATCTCCGGTGCCGGTAAGACCTTGGAAGGGGCCCCGGAAATTCAAGGTAACGTCATCCCTTATATTCCGGGTGAAGAGAAGAAGTCAGAAGACGAACCGCTGAAGATCTGGGGGCACGTTGACGACGAGAAGAAGGAAATCGTTCCGGCTGAATCGCCAGTCATCACTAGCCAATGCCTCCGGGTTCCAGTCCTGTATGGGCACACGGTTGCGGCCTTCGTTAACTTCAAGCAGAACCCAAGCAAGGAAGAATTGATCCAGGCCTTAGAAGACTATAGTGGTGAACCTCAAAAGCTGGGCTTGCCAAGCGCGCCTAAGCAGTTTATCCAGTACTTGGATGATGACTTCCGTCCCCAAGTTCGGTATGACGTTAACTTTGAACACGGGATGGGAATTTCCATCGGTCGGTTGCGTGAAGACAAACTGTTCGACTGGAAGTTCGTTGGTCTGTCCCATAACACCGCCCGGGGCGCCGCTGGTGGTGCGATCGAACTGGCAGAACTGCTGAAGGCAAAGGGTTACATCGAGGCGAAGTAGCAAGGGCCGCGGATAATTCTGGGGCGCAGCTGCAGGCCTTTCTTGAGAAGATGCAAGCCACACCAGCATTTCAAAGGGGAAATGCACCGGCGTACAGTCCTGATCAAGTAACTTTTAACCCCCAGTCACCGCTGGTTGGAAAAAAGATTGCCTTTCTGGGCTCATCCGTTACCTATGGTTTTGCGGCGAAGGGGAAGTCATTTGTTGATTTTTTGGCGGCGCGGGATGGTGTGCGCGTCACCAAGTCGGCAATTTCTGGTACGACGTTGGCAGGACGGGACCTAGCTGGCTACTTGGCCCGCTTGCAAAGTGATTTCTCGTCAGGGGACCACTATGACCTTTTCGTCTGCCAGCTGTCAACCAATGACAACCGGCACGGAAAGAAGCTAGGGACGCGGACCCCGGCTGACCAGCGGACTAACTTTGACTGTAATACTACTCTAGGTGCAATCGAAGAAATCTGCCGGGAAATCCCAACCAAGTTGGGGTGTCCATTCGCCTTTTACACGTGTTTGCAGGATGATCCAGCACACCGGTATGCCGAATTGATTAAGGAGCTCTACCAGCTACAAGCTAAGTGGGGCTTAGGAGTCATTGACCTTTTCCATAATCAGGGTTTACTTGCTAGTACAGCAGCCCACCCCAACGCGATGTTTGATGACGTTCACCCTACCCAAGAGGGCTATTTAAAAATTTGGTTGCCGGTCTTTGAACAGGAACTGACGAA
Organism: Candidatus Limosilactobacillus intestinipullorum; assembly: GCA_019117185.1. Classification (GTDB taxonomy): domain Bacteria; phylum Bacillota; class Bacilli; order Lactobacillales; family Lactobacillaceae; genus Limosilactobacillus; species Limosilactobacillus intestinipullorum. The sequence continues at coordinate 23,264 of DXAF01000010.1, forward strand.
TATTTTAGCAAATTAATAGTATACAAAGAGGCCATCAGTGTTAAATATCGCTGGTGGCCCCTTTATGCAGTAAAATAAACATAGCTTCTTAATAAAGGATGGTTAAAATGAAAATTGAGATTCAACGAGAAGGGCAGACCCTTCGTGGCGTCCTCGAAGGAACAACGACCGTAAAAAACGACCGGGTGGCAATTTTAATGCATGGTTTTATGGGCAATCGGGGGTTTCAAGCTGGTCAGTTGCTTTACGACCTGTCCCATGCACTTAATGAGGCTGGTGTGCCCACCCTGCGTTTTGATTTTATGGGTTGTGGCCACAGTGATGGTGACTTTGCGAAAATGACAGTCTTAGGCGAGTTACTCGACGGGATGGCCATTATTGACTTTGTCCGGACCCAGATGGGGGCCAAGGAAATTGACCTGGTTGGCCACTCCCAAGGTGGGGTGGTTGCGTCGATGCTGGCGGGCTACTACCGTGATATTATCGATAAGTTAGTTTTGCTGGCACCGGCCGCGACGCTTAAAGATGACGCCCTAATTGGTGAGTGCCAGGGGACAACGTATGACCCCAAGCATATCCCACTGACCATTAACGTCCATGGCCAGGCCGTCAGCGGCCAGTATTTCCGGACTGCCCAGTTGTTGCCAATTTATGAAACGGCACAGCATTTTGCGGGTCCAGCTCTGATTATCCACGGGTTGGAAGACCAGGTCGTTTCACCAGAAGCAGCCCGCAAGTATAACGTTATTTTGCCGGAAAGCAAGTTGTACCTGCTAGAAGGGGAGGACCACATGCTAGAAGGGGCGAAGTTACCAGAAATCTTGACGACGGTTAGTGATTTTTTGACGAACGATAAAAGCTGAGTAATTAACTAATTTGCCTAAAAACGTCCGCAACGGAAAGCCTGTTGCGGACGTTTTCAATAGCCTTTATTTAACTTTTATAGAACCACGTAGTAGCTAGGGCGTAGCCACCGTTGGGTCGTGACCGTAACGGTTTGGCCAGGTTGTGGTGCGTGGACGTACTTACCGTTACCAAGGGAGATGGCCACGTGGCTTGGCGTGGTGTCAGAGCCAAAGAAGAGTAGGGCACCCAGTGGCGCGTTAGCAACGTCGTAGTGGTGGGCACCAAGGGCTTGTTGCGTGTAGGTGATCCGTTCCTTTAAGCCGTAAGCCCATTGAACTAAACCAGAGCAGTCAAAACCGGCCGGTGTGTTACCACCCCAAACGTACGGTACCCCAACCATGGAAAGGGCCCGGTTAACAGCCGTCTGTTGACGGGTTTGGAGCTTCCCATCGTTACCAAAGAGGTAGGTCTTACCGTCGATGGTTTGTTGGCCGGTAACCTTTTGACCGGTTGTCGGGTTGTAGTAGTAATCACCTTGCCAGCCACTGTTGATGGAGTAATCGCCAGAGGTAAAGTCAACGTATTGGCTGTTACCATCAGCTGAACTGGTGTAGCGGTGGAGGATTCGAACGCCCTTGTGTTGCATTGCGTCCGTTACCGGAATATCAACACTAAAACCAGATTGAGCAGTGTCAGCGATCCATGGGTAGGCAGCGGTGATGTCATTACGGGTTTGGCCCTTTTGATTACCGGTTAATTCCGTCCGGTAAAGTTCATTACCGTTGAGGTCGAGCACGATGATGTATTGGTGCTGCATCCCCTTGGCGTTGGTAGCGGCGTGCCAACCAGCATAGTGGATGGTGTTACCATTAAGCGCGAAGTTATCAGCGTAACCAGCATTAGTCGCATAAGTTTGGGAATATTGGTCACTGAAGTTACCGTTCCCCTGGGCGTCATCGGTAAACCGCATCATAACTTGTAAGTTACCGCTGAGGAGGGCCTGGTCAACGTTGAAGTTGGCCGTGAAGCCACTCTTGGCACTACCATAAATAGTGCTCATTGCCTGGGCAACGTCATTACGGGTTGTCAGGTTAACCTTGGTCCGGGCCAATTCCTTACCATCCTTCATTAAGAAGACAAACGCGTATGGCTTAGTTGCGGAAGCGTCATCCGCCATCCAACCGGTGACCTGCATCCCGTTGTCGGTTTGCTTCAGTGAGTCAATGGCGTAGTTCTTTTGGGTCTTGCGGAGGTCAATTGGGCCAAACCACATATCATAGTTCTGGCCTTCACCATTGGCTGCAGTGGAGTAGCGACTAATGATCTGCACTTGGTCGTTGAGGTACGGCGTGAGGTTGAAGTTAAAGTTGGCGTTAAAACCAGCGTATTGGGCGTTGTACACACCAGGGAAGGCTTGGGCAACGTCGTTACGTTGGGTGTTGGTAACTTCTTGTCGGCCTAGTTCGGTGTTTTGGGTGCGATCGTAAACAATGATGAAGTGGTGTTGGTAATTAGCATCTTGGTTAGAAGCGTTCCAACCGGCAACATTTAAATTACCATTGGCGATACTAAAACTGTCAAGGTTACCATGGTTCGCTTGGTCACTAGCAGTTGCTGCTGGTTGAGCGTTCAGGTCAGCATTACTTGGTTGCCATGCTGGGGCCTGGCTGGCAGTAGTTGCCTGCTGACTAGCTGCGGAACCCTGGTCCGTACTAGGTGTACTGGAAGCAGTCGCGGTAGTGATTAGTTGGGCGGTAACCGTGTCGGCTTGTGCCGCTTGGCCACCAGCTAAGACACCGAAAGCGACAGCGATGGTAGCTACGATTGCGTAGCACCAATTCTTACCGTTCTTGTACATCTTGTAGTGGTTTTTAGTATCCATTATTTGCTAATTACTCCTTTTTTAACTCGTTAATCGACGATTTTTAGGTTAGCACGGCTTGGCAAGGAATAGTGAAAAACGGCGGGAATGTTATTGGAATGATAATTTCTGCAATCGCTTTGTAACCTTAGTGCAACATAAGGGCTTTATCGCTAGTAACGAAAAGCGGTATGATTAAGCTAGCATTAACCCTTGGAGGTGGCGTATGGGAAAAGTAGATTATCGGCGTGCCTTGGCACAAGCAACGACGGTCCCGGCTTGCCAAGCGGCCTATGAAAAGGAACTAGCAAAGCGGGCGCAAGAAGACCGGCACATTGATCCGCAGAGTTACCGGACACTGTTGGCAGCCCAGGAGGTCGATATTTGGGTTAAGGCCGAAAACCGGGCCCAGGAAGTCAATAGCCACCACCATGTTTATGGCAATCTCATCCAGCGGCGGCACGTCCAATAGGAGAAAATTTACAAAAGGGCTTGCCTTTTACAAAAAAACTTGCTAATATTATTAGCGCTGTTAGTGATGACCCGTTAGTCAAGTGGTTAAGACACCAGCCTTTCACGCTGGTATCGTGGGTTCAAATCCCGCACGGGTCACTTTATTGGGCTATAGCCAAGCGGTAAGGCAACGGTTTTTGGTACCGTCATGCGCTG
>DXAF01000011.1 GCA_019117185.1 Candidatus Limosilactobacillus intestinipullorum
GCTATAAATAACTATAGTAGTGCTCAGATCATAGCGACTAATGATTGGATGAATCACTATCCACGAGCTATGTTTAATGGACATTCGTCAATGGATATCTATCGTAAGGCCTTCTACCAAGAGATATCACGGCTCCATCAACCAATAATCAATTGGTCAGTATTATTTATTTGAGTCCAGTGGCTAACTTATTCTTGAAATTTAGGATTTTACAATCTGCCTTCATAATTAAAACTTCTATGATGAGTGTGCAAGCGACGGATATTACTTTTGTGACTTTTGAAAGCCAGCAGCTTGGGCGTCAGCTTCGTTATTGAAGTAGATCGCGTTATCAGCGTTCATATGGTAGTTTTGCTGATATTCTGTATGGTATTTGTGGGAATCACGGTTGCCAACGACCTTATATTGGTCAGTATTAATCTTGCTGTGATCTTCATCATCTTTGTCACTACTGGATTCCGCGGCATCATCTTCTGATGAAGATTCAGAGTCCGCCTTTTTTGTTGCCACCGGCGTCGCGTGGCCAGTCTGACCCTCGTCATCATCTGTAGCTGTTTTATCGTATGCACTGTTGTTAATGATAAACACTAGCTTGTCGCCACTGTCGGACTTGACCGTAAACTTACACTTCTTCGTGCTGGCGGCCATTTTAACAACCTTTGAAAAGTTACCATCTTCGTCGGCGGTCACAGTATATTCCTTATTGTTACCACCGTGTTTCTTAATCGTAACGGTACCGTCGCTGTCAGTTTTACCCGTAAACGTAAAACTGCCGTCCGCGGCAGAGTTAAGCTTGATTTCGTTGGTTGCTACCCGGGCACTCTGGTTGCTAGGAATGTTAACGGTTAGTGAATCGGCATTAGCCAACACTGGTTGGTTAGCAACACCAATAAAAAGGCATACGCTAGTTAAGATTCCGAGCAGAACTCCCCCAAGTTTCTTCATAAATAAACTCCTCCTAAAGTGTTTTGGCAAATATAAGGATACCATTGTACGAGTAAAGCTGCTACTGTGTAATAAAGAAACTAAAGCATAAAGAAAGTGGTCCCATGAACCTAACCAACCCCTACTTACCAGATAACGTTTATATTCCCGACGGCGAGCCCCACGTGTACGGCGACCGGGTCTACCTTTATGGCTCTCACGACCTGCCGGGGACCCGTTTCCCCTGTGAAGGCGACTACCAGTGCTGGTCGGCGCCGCTAACGAACCTTAGTGACTGGTGCAATGAAGGCACCATCTACCGTCGCTTGCAGGATCCCTTTATCCGCCGTCACCAACACGACTGGCGGCCCTTTAGTAAATACCTGTTTGCGCTGGATGTCGTCCAGGTTGGCCCTCACTGGTACCTGTACTACGGTGTGGGGATGTATGGTGCCGGAATTGGCGTCGCGGTGGCGGACGCCCCTACCGGCCCCTTCAAATACTTAGGGCGGGTGACCTCCCCTGATGGCACAATCTTGGGGGAGGGGCGGCCGCTGTTTACGATGCCGTTGGGGATTCCCATCTTTCATAAAGCGGGCTACCCTTATGACCCGGCGCTCCTTTATGACCAGGGCCGGCTATTTCTTTACTTCGGCTACGGCCATTGCTACGTCGCCGAGCTGTCGACCACCGACATGCGGACCCTCATTACTTCCCGGGAAACTGGTCGGTACGTGTCACCCGACCTAGTTCCACCCGTGGCACCCTGGAAAATGGTGAACGGGCCATCCATTCGCCGAATTGATGACCAATATTACCTGACTTACTATGGTAAACGCCAGGGTAACAATGCCCTCTGCTACGCAACGGCGGCCCAGCCCTGGGGACCGTTTACCTTTCGGGGCGTCCTGGTTTTCCTAGGTAATGGTGGGGCGTTCGGTCATCGGCACGGCACTGCCTACCAGGGGAACACCCATGGAGGCCTTTTTATGGCTGCTGGCCGCTTTTACCAGTCCTACCACCGCCAGACAGGCGACCGTTTTCCCAACCGCCAGGCCTGTCTGGTCGAACTAAAACGGGCTCCAGATGGTTATTTCAAGACGGCTGAATTCACGTCCCAAGTCCAAGCAGCTGGTGGCTTACCATGGGACCATACTTACGGGGCTAAGATTGCCTGTGTGCTGGTTGATAAGCAGGGCCGCTGCCGTAAGGGGCGGGCACCATTCTTTTGGTTGAAGGACGGTCGGCAGGTGGCGACGAACCTCCGTAATGGCAGTCAAATTGGGGTCAAGTATCTGGACTTTACCGGTGCTGGGCGACGCCAGAGACTCCACATTAAACTACAAAACAGCCGGCCTAGTAAGATCCTTGTGCGGATTGACCATGGCAGTCGAGTCGTGGGGACGGTGGAGACGGTTAGTGGACATGACTGGTTCACGGGAGTCACTACCATTCCGGCAGGTCGGCACGCGGTGTACTTTGAGTTCCAGGGGGTTAAGGGGGCCCAGTTAGTAGCGTTTCGCTTTGGGCGCGGGGATGCCAATTAACAATTTTGCAGAGTTCGGTGCATAGATTTCAATTAAACGTCGTTAGGGCCCTCAGCCGCCTTGTCTCTGCTACTAACTAAGCATATAATAAAAACGTTACTTTTATTTATGAACAATATTGGGGGAATAATTTTGAAAAAGATATTGCTAGTTTCTGCCGGTCTCTTAGCCGGGTTAACGCTGACGACAGTGGCAACCATATCGGGAAGCACGTCTTCTTCAGCAACTGTTAATGCGAGTCAAGTCGTTCAACGGACGAGCCGTGATTCGGTCAATGAACTGAGTACGCTCAGTCCCAAGCAGGTGGCGGCCGCCGTATTAGTCGCCGGTGCTAAGGATAATAATGCCTGGTCATCGTTAAAGGACAGCGCCACGAACGGGGATGGGGGCCTTGAAGTCCAGGTCAGTTCAATCGAGACTGGTTTTACTGAACCTGGAACGGGGAGTATGTACTGGTTCACGCTGGACGGTAATGATGGCATGATGATCAACGGATACACCCTGAGTCAAGATGGCAGCACGATTTACCTCTATAGTGAAGGTGAAAGGGATTCCTCTGAACGGACAACTGCGCCGTTCAAGACGATGTCCGCCCACGAGTTAGTCAAGTTGGCCCACCAGAATTCTACTGTGGACCAGATCGCCGGGAACGTTTCGATCGACGTTGATGATTAGGAGAGCATATGAATAAGAAAATTATGACCGCGTTGGGCGTTACAGCCGTGGCACTAAGCCTAGCCGCGTGTGGAAATTCGAACCACCAGGCCCGCCAACATTCAGCAACGGCGGCCAGCACCAAGCCGGTCCACCATGAATCAAAGTACAACCGCGATGAATATGCCCTGATGGCCTACCTAAAAGCCACTAACCAAAGCGTTGGTGACGCCCGGGGTGCGGCCCAAAACATCAGCTGGCAAAAGGATGGTGACCAGTACCAGTTCACTAGTAATGGTCAGCCGGTGGCTGTTAAGGTTGCCCAGGAGAAGGTCGTAGTTAACGCCAATAACCAGCAGTCAACGTTTACCAAGCACGAGCTGGCTAAGCAGTTTACTGATAAGAAGGCGCTAGATGGACTATTAACCAGCTTTAGCCGTTCCAATACTAATGACCAAGAAAATAATGGTAGTGGTAGCAGTGACCAACGGCCAGCAGCACAGTCGACTAGTCAACCGACGGATAGCAATGGACACATCACGATTGCCGGCCACAGCTTCCACCACGAGGACTTCTATGGTAATGATATCCTGGTTGGGGATAACCACGAGGGGGAGGCCGGCGAATACTTCGCCAACGCTCCCGACCTCAATAAGGCCCAGCGGGTAGCCGCCGGAACAATTGCCACCAGTCAAGAACACCCTAACCCAAATTAAGATATATTATTGCGAGTACCGATGGTTTAACAGCGGTACTCATTTTAGTTTAAATTTAAAATAAAAAACGGGTGGTGGCTTCACCTCCCGCTTTTGGTTAGAATGGTTTATTCATCATGTTCTCTGTCGCTACCAGTCTGTCCCGTTGCCTTGGCAAGACGGGCGTTGGCTTCTTTAAGGGCCGCATTTTCCTTGAGCAATTCCTTGTTTTGCCGTTCCAACTTGGCTAGTTGCTTGGGGTTGGTCTTGCTCTGCCGCAGGGCCTTTAGTTCCTTATCCTGCTTGAGGTGTGTGGAAAGGGAAAAGAGGTAGATGATTAATGCCCCAATTAACAGGCAGATTAAGATCAAGATGATCAGGGGACTACGGAACTTGGTAACCAGCAGGTTGACTTCTACCGCGGCTGTGTTGGCGATGGCGAAGATGGCCACCAGGATGATTAGGATAATTGAAATTATTGTTGTTGACTGTTTTTTCATGATATTTCCTCCCGTGTACGTATTTAAAACTATTGTAGGGCGAACCCGCGGTTAAGACCAGCCCCTTTTGACCCGCGGCGGCTTCTGTTATACTAAGACAGGATTTATTCGAGGCTTTGTAAGGCCTGGTTGGCAAGGTGGTGGGCACCACCATTTTGCCGGTCGGGGATCCACTGGGTGACCACGGTCGGGAAGTGGGCCAGCCGTTCGTTGAGCTGGGCCAGTTCAGCTTGGTAATGTTTTGTATAATTTTTACCAATAGCATCACTAAGTAGGCGGCTGTCGGTATAAAATAGGACCGTTTGCTCATCCGGAAAGTGCCGGATGAGGTAGTCAAAGCCAAAGCGGGCCGCCACAAATTCCCCCTGGTGGTTATCCGCCTGGGGGAGGGTACTCGTTAGCTGAAACTGCTGGTGGCCCACCAGGATGAGGGCTCCTAGCCCGGTGGGCCCTGGATTACCTTTCGTGGCGGCATCTGTGTATAGTTTAATCATTAAATCTTACCTCGTAATAATTATTGAAAGGATGTTAATCGACAATGGAAGAAGAAACCCGTTATTTTTACCAGCCGGACTTGACCGGTACCATCATCAGCTGGTGCTGGACATTTTTGATTTTTATCGCCGGTCTGGTTATCTGGCTTGAGATTACCCACTTCCAGTGGATGACCGCGACGCTCTTTGCCATCTTTGTCATCCTCGTTTTCTTGGAGATCAAACGGCGGACCGTTTTGGTGACCCCGTCTAAGCTGACCTTTAGCCGGCTCTTACAGAAGGATTACCTGGTAATTCCACTCGCTGACATTCGCCAACCCCATTTTACTAAACATACGGTCACAATGACAGTCAATGGTGAGGTTCTATGCTTTACCTTTTCCCAGCGCACGGTGCGGCGACTCGCCACGTTGATTAAGCGCCGTCAAACAAAGGGGGACCACTAGTGCCACTGTTTGGATACTTAATTTTAACCCTTGTCTTAGTCGTGCTTGACCAGCTAGTTAAGTACTGGGTCGTTGCCCACATTGCACTCAATGCCAGCCGTCCCCTGGTTCCCAACCTATTAGCGCTAACTAACCTCCATAATGACGGTGCCGCCTGGAGCATCCTTGAAGGTCAGCAGTGGTTCTTCACCGTCGTGACCATCCTGGCTATCGTCGTCATCGGCTACCTATTTTACCGCTGGCGCCATCAGGCAGCCTTACTCTGGCCACTGACGTTGATTTTAGCCGGGACGATTGGTAACTTTATCGACCGGGTCCAAAATGGCTACGTGGTGGACATGTTTGAGCTCCTCTTCGTCAATTTTCCGGTCTTTAACGTAGCTGACTGTTGCCTGACGATCGGCGTGGTGTGGTTATTGATAATCTTTATCCGAGAGGAAGAAGAATAATGGAAGAAGTTAAATTAACGGTGGATGCGGCGCTGACCGGCCGGATCGACAAGGTCCTTGGCCACCACCTCAAACAGTTTTCTCGCTCCCAGATCCAAAAGTGGGTCACGGACGGGAACGTCACGGTCAATGGGCAACCGGTCAAGCCCAAGTATAAGCTGGCGGTGGGGGACCAGGTGGTGGTTAGCCCTGAGGCACCCCAAAAGATTGACCTCGAGCCGGAGAATATCCCCTTAGACATTGTCTACGAAGACGATGACGTGCTCGTCGTCAACAAGCCCCAGGGGATGGTTGTCCACCCGGCACCGGGCCATCCCAACCACACCTTAGTGAACGCCTTATTGTACCATAGCCCACTATCGACCATTAACGGGGAGTTTCGCCCCGGGATTGTCCACCGAATTGATAAGGATACGTCCGGCCTTTTAATGGTGGCTAAAAATGATATGGCCCACCGCTCACTGGCGGTCCAGCTCAAGGCCAAGACCAACCAGCGTGAATACGTCGCCCTGGTGCACGGGGTGATTAAGCAAGAGGCGGGGACCATTGATGCACCGATTGGTCGGTCACGAAAGGACCGTAAGAAGCAGGCAATCGTCAGCGACGGTCGCCATGCGGTTACCCATTTCAAAGTCCTCAAGCGCTACCGGCACTATACGTTGGTTTCCTGCCGACTAGAAACGGGGCGGACCCACCAGATCCGGGTTCATATGAAGTCGATTGGCCACCCCTTAGCCGGTGACCCCCTATATGGCCCGCGGAAAACTCTGCCTGGGAAGGGCCAGTACCTGCACGCCCGGGAGCTTGGCTTTAAACACCCCCGGACTGGCAAGCAGTTGCTCTTTACAGCACCGCTCCCGGATTACTTCCAACGGATGCTGGACCACTTGGACCGGATAGATTCTAATTAACAGAATTGGAAAACTCGTTTATAATTAAAGAGTGAATTAATGAGCATGATATGGAGGGGAGTATAATTGACAACACGCTACCTCATATTTGAAGATGGTTCGGTCTTTGCTGGCAATGGTTTCGGTGCACCCGCCGTAACCTTCGGCGAAGTGGTTTTTAATACCAGTATGACCGGCTACCAAGAAATCATTACTAACCAGATTTATAATAACCAGATTTTAACCTTTACCCAGCCCAACATCGGCAGCACCGGGATCCAACGTAACATCTACGAGACAATCGTGCCGACGGTCAAGGGGGTCGTGGTCCGCTCACTCTCCAACGTTGCCACCAATAACGTTCGCCGCCTGACTTTGGACCAGTACCTCAAGCAGATGAATATCCCGGGAATTACCAACGTCGATACCCGGGCGATTGTCCATAAATTGCGGGCGGCCCATAAGCCACTCAAGGGCAGCATTGTCCCAGTTCCCGACGACCACGCCTTTGACCAGCTACACGCGACCGTGTTGACTAGTCAACAGGTGGCCCAGGTAGCAACGCCTAAGCCTTACCCCAACCCCGGTGTTGGTAAGAGTGTCGTCGTAATTGACTTTGGACTGAAGAATGGGGTCCTCCGGCAGCTTAGCCGGCGTAAGTGCAACGTCACCGTCCTGCCTTACACGGCTACGACGGACGAGATCCTGCGCCTGGACCCGGATGGGGTAGTCCTCTCGACAGGACCAGGGGACCCCACCAAGCTCAAATCCTCGGTCCTAACGATGATCCGGGAAGTGGAAGAACGGGTGCCACTCTTTGCAATTGGCCTTGGGCACGAGCTCTTTGCCATGGCTAATGGGGCCAAGGTTCAGCGGCTTCCGGTTGAGCACCATGGGATGAACCACCCCTTGCTGGAAGTGATTACCGACCACGTCGTTTACGCGATGCAGGGGGGCGGCTTTACGGTCGACCCGGCAACGATTGACCGTTCCAAGCTCTTTGTTACCTACTTAGACATGCTTGATAATAGCATCCAGGGCTTGCGTCACCGTGAGTTTCCAGCCTTTTCGGTTCAGTTCTTCCCAGATGGTGCCCCGGGCCCGGATGAGACAAACGGCTTGTTTGACGAATTTATCGATATCATGAACAGAAGGGAGGCCCAGCACTAATGGCGGGTGAAATCCATTCAGTTTTAATTATTGGTGCCGGTGCCAACGACGTCCAACACGGCGATGAACTCGACGCGGCGACCTTCCAGGTGGCCACCGAGTTTAAGCAGCAGGGGGTGCAGACCATCCTGGTTGATAACAACCCCTTTTCGGTTAGCCTGGCGGCCCGAGACGTCGTCGACCATGCCTGCATTGGTCCCTTAGATATTGACTACCTTTTGACCACGATTGATTACTACAAGCCTACCGCGATCCTGCCGACCTTGGGCAACCGGCGGGCCTTTGAGCTGACCCAAAAGCTCTTGGAGAAGGGGGTCATTCAAAAGCGGAACATCAAAATCCTCGGGGTCCCGGAAGCAACGATCCACCAGATCAATAATCCGGTCTTGTTGAGTCGGACCCTCCACGCGATGGACGCACCGATGAAGTCGATCGTCACGGTTAACAACTACCAAGACGCTCTTCAGGAAGCTAACCGGCTTGGCTATCCGGTGATCATCCGGTCAGTCTTGCCGAAGAGCAACAGTACCCGGCGGATTGTACATGACCAAAGTGAATTAGCGGATGCGGTCCAGCGCTGCTTGAAGCAGTCGCGGGCGGGCCAGGTGCTTGTCCAGCAGAGCCTGGCGGGTTATAAGGAAATTGAGGTCATGGTCCAACGGGATAAGTCGGGAACCATGATGATGCTGGCGATGGTTGAGGACATGGACCCCATTGGGATCCACGCCGGGGATTCGGTGGCCTTCAACCCACCCCAAACACTATTGGACCGGCAAATCCAAGACATGCGCGACACTGCCTTTGCGATTACCCGGAAGCTCCGGATTGTTGGGGTTAACCACGTTCAATTTGCCCTGAACCCGACCAACGACCGCTTTTACGTCATTAAGAACAGTCCCTATTTTGACCGGATGACGTCCTTTGTGGCCCAGTCGACGGGTTACCCAGTTGCCAAGGTGGTCGCCCAGCTGTACGTCGGCAAGCGCCTCCGCGACATTGACCTGGGGGATGATTATATCCACCACGCGGCCCTGGTGGAACCAACGATGGACCACATTGCGGCCCGGGTACCGGTGTGGGGCTTTAATGCGGTTCCTGAGGCGGACCGTCAACTGGCGACCGAGAAGAAGTCGGTCGGGACCGTCTTTGGGATTGGTCGCAGTCCGATCGAAGCGATGTTTAAGGCAATTGAATCCCGCTACCAGGAACCGGCCGACTTTCACTTGCGGGTCCAGGAAAAGCTGACCGACGATGAACTAGTAATGAAGCTCGTCCACCCTGAGGCCGGGCGGCTCTTTGTCCTAATTGAGGCCATGCGCCGGGGCTATTCGGTTGACGAACTTAGTGAATTGACCAAGATCGACCCCTTCTACTTTGACCAGATCAACCGGATGCGCCTGTTGATTGAGGATGTGATTGCGCACCCCCAAAAGGAACCGGTCTTAGTTGAGGCCAAGTACAATGGCCTGAGTAACCAACTAATCGCCCGCCTGTGGAAGACTACCCCCGAACAGGTCTACCAGATGGCAGAAGACCACGAACTAATGACCAAGTATAAGGAGATTGAACCCTCGGGGGGCGAATTTACCCAGCATACCGGCAGCTTTTACTCGGCGCTGGAGGATGAAAATGAAGCCACCAAGACCGCCCAGCCGAGCGCCCTGGTGATTGGCACCGGGGGATTGCGGTTAGGTCTGAGTACCGCTGGTGACTACGTTGTAGCTATGATGATGCGGCAGCTGCACGCCGATGGTTTCCACACGGTGGTGGTCAATACCAACCCCAGTTCCGTCAGCCTGAGCTACCCACTAGCTGACAAGCGTTACATTGAACCAGCAACGAGTGAGAATATCTTACAAATTCTACGGATCGAACAGCCCCAATTTCTCTTTGTCCCGGCAAGCTATACCGACCTCCGGCAGACCCTGGCCGGCGCGGATATTAGCAGTCGGGTGGTGGTCATTCCGGATGAGGGACCCGGTATCTTAGGAACAGGTGCGCACCAGTCACTGGCGTTTAACTTCCTCCATGATGGCAAGTATGCTTACCCACTGGGACCAATTGCGTCACAATCAACGGAAGAGTCACCACTGGCCCTCCGTTACCCGGCTGAGCTAGATTCAACCGTTAGTCAGCAGCTTGGTGAGCAGGGCCTGAGTGCCATTATGGACCAGGACCAGCCGGGTCTGTTCCAAGTCGTGTTTGAAAAGGACGCTGGTGGTCAGTACCACCAGCAGGGAGTTCAACCACTGCCGTTACCGATGGTGGCCTTTTTGGCAAAGGCCCTGGGCATGGACTTGACTGGTCTCTACACCCGGATCCTAACTGGTAAGGCCGGCTTAGATGAAGCCAATCACTTCCTGAAACGGGAAGGCAAGGGGGGCAGTGCCATTTACCAGCCATGCTTCCCATTCAAGGCACTGCACGTGGCTGGGGCCAAGCCAGCCGCGGGGAAGATCATCGGTGCCCAGATGAAGTTTTTAACTGAATAAGATTAAAGGAGCTAATCAGTGCTGTTGATCGGCTCCTTTAATTATGCTGTAATGAGTCTGATACCAGAACAAATGGACTATCGCGCATAAATAGGCAGAGTATGGTATAATGTTCATGAAAGCGGTTTACTAGTTCCTGGCGAATGCCGTTTGAAAGAATTTACTTATTTTAAAGGAGAGCGTTTTTGGATTATGGAAAGTTTACTATTACTTTTAGGTTTTGCGATTGAAACGGCCGTTTTGGTAACGGTTAAGCACGTTTATTCTTAATAGTATGGTGATATGAACCGCTAATAACGGTCATTGTGTAGCAATGTTGCTTGAGATAAAAACGCTTTGAAAAGATGAGTAGTGTTCTAATGGATCACAGAGAGCCACGCTAGCTGAAAGGTGGCATCACGGCGGTTCACGAAGATGGTCTTGGAGATAGTTGTGGTTTGTCGGCGCTTCAGCGAACAATTCACGGCTACGACCGGTAGGAGTAGATTAATACCGATGAGGTTGCTTACTTGCGAAGGACGTTAACCTAATCGTAAAATTGACCGTTATTAGTAGCAACCCTTGGTGGCAACCAGGGGCTTTTTTAGTTTAAATGATAATTGTGGCTCCCACCTACCTAA
>DXAF01000012.1 GCA_019117185.1 Candidatus Limosilactobacillus intestinipullorum
TGAATTGATTCAGATTAACTGGTATCTGAATTCACGGCCTCTCAAATGTTTGAACTGGCGAACTCCAATTGAGATCTTTTTGCTTAATCTGCGTCATTAAATTTGTTCAAGTTATTTATTGCAATCTGCCATTTTAAAAAGTTCGTCCGATAGTGAAATAATTAAGGCCCTGCGGCAAGTGGCAAACGGCTGTAACTACCTTGATTCAAACATTATTATCAGTAAAGCCGACTTAAAACAAATTAATGCCGATGGTGCCCACGTTAACCTGCAGGGGTATAACGCCCTTTCTAAGCGTGAGAAAGAGGTTTTCCCCCTTGTAGCGCTGGGATATTCTAATAAGGAAATTTCTGAAAAATTATTTATTTCCACCAAAACGGTCGAAGCCCACAAGGCCAACATTACGCGTAAACTGCACCTGCATAACCATGTAGAGCTTGTCCGCTACGCCGTTCACCACCATTTGATTGATTTTTAAAGGAGGAAATACAATGGCTACTAACCTTAGTCGCGATGATGAATTACGGGGATTGCTTAGTGATATTGCCCGACGTCAGTTTAAAAGCAGTCGGCAAATTAACCCCCAGTCGAATCTTTTTTTAACTGCCAAGTACGCGGTTGACAAGGGCTACATAAGTAAGGCGCAGTTAGACACTTCATTTAGTGCCAGCTTGGCCGAGTTAAACCTCACCCAGGCGACGTTGACTCCGGCAGGGGAACGTAAGCTTAAGGTGCTAATCAACCATTAGAGTAAAGGATTGATTGAACTATGAATGCTGAAGAAAAATTAAATCGTGAATATGAAAACCGGGCAATCTATACTTCGGGCTTTTATGCTGCGCCAGAAAATGACCTGGCAAACCGGCAGAAGCTATTTGACGCCCTCAAGTCACTAGTGACCAATCAGGAGCCCACGGCTCCCTTTTCGTTACAAATTATGGCTACCAACTGTGAGATTAACGTTATGCCACTCGGGCTATTAAACCTTGATGAGTTGAAGGATTATGAAAAGAAGCAGCGTTTGCAGCACGGCTTTCATCACCAGGACCAGGGTACGCCCCTGCTAGTGCAATATTCCCCCCATGTTGAAGGACAGCCCGTTCAAAAGAAGATTGTGGGCACGGTTGAGGAGTTATTTGATGATTTTAACGGGCAAATTGAGCAAGTATGGAACGCGATCAACCACTTCCTCCAGGCTAATTTCCAGCTGTTAACGGTAATTGAACAGGATCTAATTCAGGATAGCCACGACGTAGAAAAAGAATACCGGACCATCTTTGGCAAAATGACGGCTAACCAACGGGAAGACAAGCTTGGCTTCTCCCTGGCCGATGAAGAGGTTGCCCAGTTTAGTAACTACATGGCGGACATGCACGAGGTCCAGGCAATTGTGCTATCCGCGGCCTCCTTTGCGAATCGGGAACTGCTTGGTGACAACAGCTTTAATGAAATGATGGGTGACAATGTTCGGCGAAGTACCGTTTTTTGGGTACTAGATAATACGTTTTACGAAATTTTCTACTACTTCTTATTTAGCTACCAGGATCACCACGAGAAATTGGCTAAGTACCTCCTCCACCAGCGCAAGACATTAATCATTAACATGCGTAATGATGCCTTTGATCGTGCCCAGAAGCTAACTGAAACGCCCCAGCTAAAGGTAGATTTTAATAAGTACTTTACTGATATCTTTATCCCCGTTGCCGAACAGATCACCGCAGAGATCAACAAATTCCGGAGTTAGAAATGGAACAATTTATTGTCGATGAACGTTTTGCCACCGGGCTGCGCCCCCTGTTAAGTCAGCTGCCACCGCTTGTCAGGGAACAATTCACCCCCCAAGATAATGCCGTTCAAAGAAACTTTCGTCTGGCCCTCTTTCAGGCCCTAAGTCGGTTGGATGAACGGGAGTTAACGGTTGACCAGATTACCGCTGCCCAGTTACCCGAGTTACTGGCGCTGGCAGTTAGTATCAACCCACCCCGTTTTCAACCTACTAGTTTGACACCGGGCAAGCTGGCGCAAGAAAAAGCAGGTTCCTACGTCGCTGGTTACTTAATGACGCAGTTTGTTGACCGGTTAGCTAAGGTCGGTAATCCCCCGCAAATGGTCGAAGAACTCACCGTTGATGCCGGTGATATTATGTTGGCCCAGTTCCAGCGGTTGCGGTTTAACTTTAACCAGCGATTTACGATTGCTGACTACTTAACGGATTGCAAGGCTCGGACGGGGCTCCTTACCGCAATCACTGCTAAGCAGGCAGCCACCCTAGCTGGTTATGATCAAGAAACGGTCCACTTGGCGGGCCAAATAGGGACCAACCTAGGGGTCGCCTTTTCAATTCTTAATGAATTAGAACGGGTGCAAAGCAGTATTGTCGCATTTACGACGATGGTTACCGCCGGCCAGTACCCCCTTCCCATGCTATTTGCGGTTGAGAAGCACCGGGACTGGTTTAGTCAGTTCTTTGGCCAAGTTCACCGTCCTGGTAAGGACCAGGTTGAAAAGGCCCGGCAGCTGAGCGTTGTAAGTTTAGAGGATGCTCACGAGATTGCTAGTGAACTTCTTAACCAGGCCCAACTTGACATTGCTGTCCTCCCCAAAGGCAGCCAGCAGTGCCTTAGCCGGTTGGTGAACCGGCTAAAACAGGTTTAAAAATTAAGAGGCTAGTGAAAAACATGAACGTTTTTTCACTAGCCTCTTAGCTTTTCGCTATTAAATTATTATTTAACAATGTAAACGTTACCATGGATGTAGTGCTTCCACAGTGCAAACCAGCAAATCAGTCCAGTTAATGCTAGCAGTGCCAAGCCGAGTTCATAACTGCCGGTCCATTGGTAAATGTAACCAATGACCAGTGGTGGGAAGAAACCGCCAAGGCCACCGATTGCACCGACAAACCCGGTAACCGCACCAGTATTACCCTTGGAAACGTATGGCACCATCTTAAAGACGACCCCATTACCGATTCCGGCAGCCAGTCCAACGAGGACGATCCCGGCAATAAACATCCCCTCGTGGTGGAAACTAGCCATGATCAGGAAGGTAAAAATAACAATTGCGACAAAGACCCATTGTAAGATCCCCATCGGCCGCTTCTTATCAGCAATGTAGCCACCTAACGGCCGTACTAAGGTACATACGAAGGCAAATAATGCTGAATACAGGCCGGCCGTAACTGGGTTGTATTTGAACATCCCCGTAAGAAACGTTGGCGTTAAGTTGGTAAACGATACAAACAGACCAAAGGTTAGGAAATAAAATAATGACAGGTACCAAGTTCCACCGTCCTTGGTAACAGAAAGCGCACCGGCGATTGTCTTACTTTTATCAACCGGCATTTCCTTACAAAAGATGGCAAATAGTAAGCCAAAGATAATCGTTAAAATAATCAAGAAGTAATAGACGGCGTCAAAGCCCGCGGCCTTGGAAATGTATGGTAACGTCATTGCGGCAACAGCATTACCCATGTTCCCCATTGATACAATACCAAGAGCCAGGCCTTGTTGTTCAGCTGGGAACCAGACTGATGCGTATGAAACCCCAACGGCAAACGAGGTTCCAGACATTCCAACCAGTAGGGCCGCAAACAGCAGCATCCCAAAGCTGTGAACATGAGGAATCATAATCAACGGAATGAGAATGAAAGCCATCAAAATCAGGTAAACTTTCTTTCCCCCGTAACGGTCGCTTAAAATTCCGACCGGGATTCGCATAATTGACCCTAACAAAACTGGCGTTGCCAGCAGCAATGTTCGCTCCGCAACGCTCAGGTTAAACATCTTGGCAACTTGTGAGGCAAGCGGGGCAAAGTTTGACCACGACATAAAACAAACAATCATTGCTAAAGTTGATAAAATAAGTGCCGTGTAGGCGTTTGCCCGGTTGCCATGTGCAACATCTTTTACATCCGACATAATCAAGTCCTCCTCCAAATATAAAAAATACTCGTCTTGATCCGGTATTAACCACCACTAACTGGTGGAATGATTGCGACCTCGTCCGCCGGTGTTATGGTAAGCGGACCTTGCGTTACAAATTCCTGGTTGACCGCGATCCGCGAGTTAACCAGGACCGACTTTAACGATGGGTCCAACTGGGCAACCGCCATCAAAAAGTCGTCAGTAGTCACCGGTTGACTAAGGTCAACGGTGACCGTTGACCCTAGTCGGTCTTGCAAAAAGGCAAATAGTTTGATCTTTACCCGCATTAATTTCCCCACCTCACTTTATCCGTATCGTACTCCTTTTTCCAAATCGGTACCTCGTGTTTTAACGTATCAATTACGTGCTGACACCATTTAAAAGCCTCTGCCCGGTGAACAGCGGCGACACCAACGAAGACGGCGATATCAGTAAGTTCCAGGGTACCAGTCCGGTGGGCAACCACCACCCGACCCCCCTGGGCTTCGATTGGTGCCGCAATTTTTTCAAGCTGGCGTTCGGCCATTGGCTGGTATGCAGAATACGTGATTTTAGTAGTTTGAATGCTACCAGTCCACTGGCGAACCGTACCGACGAACATGTCGATTCCACCATATTGCGGATCAACCAGTTTTTGGTACAGCGCGTCAACGTTAATCGGGTCATCACTAATTTTTAAATAGTGCAAACTCAATCACCCACTTTCAATACCTACTATTATGACAAAGAAAACGCTCTTTTAGAATTAGTTATTTCCCTAATAATCGCACCCGACAACGCCTGGTATACTTAAGGTTAAAGGAGAAATCAGACGATAATGAAGGTACTAATACTTTACTCAACAATATATGGACATAATCTCGAAATGGGTTGCTTTATTAGGCACCATTTTTTCCAAAAAGCAGACTGGTCAAGTATTGCACAGTTTGACTCCGCAATGCTTGCAGATTATGACCTCCTGGTAATTTGCCCTAGTACATATGGGGAAGGCTACCTTCAGCCCCAAGATGAGAATTTTGCGGGCTTTCTTAAGGGACACCACTTTCCACACCTGAACTTCTTGGTAATTGGCGCTGGTGATCGCAACTTTGGCCACGCTAGTTTTGCCAACGCCGCCAATATCTTTTTTTACCTGCTCAAGCATAGTGGCGCGCACCCACTTCATGCCGTAATCAAGTATGATTTTGCTAACTTGCTGACGGCCGAGGACGGGCTTGAACAATTATTGACCAGGAATCAATTATTAGGGAGCATTAACAATGAAAAATCAGCAGCCCACTAAATTAATTTTTACCGGTGGAATATTGCTGATGGTCCTCTTAACCCTGGTCGCACTATTCTGCGGGCGAATTACGCTTACGCCCAGTGAATTTTTGACCGCCCTTGTTAAGCCAGCAGCTAATCCGGCCGTTAGTAATATTATTTACACTATCCGGATGCCACGGGTTATTGGTGCCCTTTTAATTGGGGGCGGCCTCGCGACGGCTGGTTGCGCATTTCAGAGTATTTTCTATAACCCACTGGTCTCACCAGATATTCTCGGTGTCTCATACGGTGCTGCGGTTGGTGCTGCCACTGCGATCTTAATTGGGGGTGGCATCTGGCTAACCCAGCTGCTCGCGTTTGTCGGTGGGCTGGTGGCCGTTTCCTTAACCCTCCTAATTGCCCGTTTATTACGGCAACGAGGAACCCTCATATTGGTACTGGCAGGGATTGTCGTTTCCGGCTTTATGCAAGCACTGATTGGATTACTAAAGTATGTTGCCGATCCTGATTCACAGCTACAAAGCATTGTATATTGGCAACTTGGGAGTTTAGCTAAGGTTGACTTTTCAAATATCATGGCGGTCCTACCAATGTTGGTGGCGGGCGCCGGTCTCCTGATGTTTTTGCGCTGGCACCTGACGATTTTATCGTTAGGCGACCTCATTGCCAGTACCCAGGGGATTAACATTCGCTGCGAGCGGCTGCTACTAATATTCGCTGGGACCATCCTGACCGCTGGGACAGTGTGTTTAAGTGGTAACATCGGTTGGGTAGGGCTGGTAATCCCCCACATGGCCCGGGCACTAATTGGCGATGATGACCGGTTAGCGCTCCCGCTGTCGGCAATCTTTGGGGCAATTTTTTTACTCTTTGTTGATACCCTGGCGCGGAGCCTGTCTGCTGGTGAGATCCCCCTCAGCATCCTGACCGGTTTCATCGGTGCACCACTGTTTATCTATATTTTGCTAAAGAAGCGGGTGAAATTATAATGCCATTACTATCTGTAAATAACGCTGCATTCGCCTATCAGGCGGGTCACCCCATCTTTAACGACGTCAATTTTCAATTAAATGCGGGGCAAATCTTTACTATCCTGGGTCCTAATGGCGCGGGAAAGTCAACCCTCTTGAAGTGTCTACTGGGTCTTCAGGAACTTCAACGTGGGCAAATCTTAATTGGTGGAGAAAACATTACGGGCATGAAGCGGCGTCAACTCGCCCAACAAATTGCCTATGTCCCCCAAGACTACCAGGTTAATACCGGGCTTTCCGTGATGGATTACCTGCTTACGGCCCGGGCCCCCTACTTATCTCCCCTACAACTACCGGGGAAAGAAGAACGTCAACAGGTCCTAACACAGCTAGCTCGGTTTAACCTCCGCCATCTCCGGGGCCGACGTTTCTCCTCCCTGAGTGGTGGTCAACAACAGCTAGTTACCATTATTAAGGCCCTGGTTCAGCAGCCGAAATTGTTGATTTTAGACGAACCAATGGCGGCGTTAGACCTTAGTCGGCAACGGCAGGTTTTAACCTTATTGAAAGAACTCGCAGCTACGGGAATGGCGATCATTCTGACGACCCACCTGCCGGACCACGTTTTTCTCCTTGATAGTAAGGTTGGCTTATTTTTCCCCGGGGGAACACTCCGGGTGGGGAGCACTACCCAGTTAATGACTAAAGATAACCTAACCTCCATCTACCACACACCAGTTGAACTAGTCTACCTGCCCCAGCTTGGTCGCTATACCTGCCAGCTGGTTGTCTAATTATCACCATTTAGGATTGCTTGGGCCTGGTGGTTGCTCAGGCGGTAATGGTAGTAGTCGTGATAAAATTTCTTAGTTTGAGCCCGCATGTCAATCCCCTTCATCCGGCTGGGGTGGAGGACTTGGGCCGCCCACAGTACCTGGAGTGCTTCTTCGGTACTGTAGCGGTCCCACGGGAATGTTCCTTGGGGGTTACCATATACCCGGTTTTCTTTTACCGCCGTTAAGTTTCTTAACTGGCGGTTTTTTTGTAGTACCTGCCGGGCCCGGTGGCTTGTGCAGCTGCCAACGATGATCACTTGGGGGTTAGCTTTCAATAGCTCTTCGGCCGTAATCGTAATTTGATTTCCCTTTCTGGTAACCGCGTTCTTCCCACCGGCAATTTTGATCCATTCGTCTACGATGGTGTCGCGACCGTCAACCTTAGTCAGGTCGTTGGCATTTACAAAGTGAACCACTGCTGGCCGTCGAACTCCCGCGAGTCGCTTGCGGACTAGCTTAATGTTGCGATCGAGTTCCCGGTTATACTTTTGGGCAATCTGCGGTGCCGACCCACCGAGCACTTGGGCCGTGAGCGACACCGACTTTTTCAGGCCAGCAAAATCAGTATACATTGCGTTAACGACGGGTAGCTTGGCCTGCCGGGCCGTTTTTACCTGGCCAGGATCGGCGGCAATGACGACCTCGGGCTGGGCCTTTAATAGTTCTTCGACTTGGATCTGGTCACCACCAAAGGGGGCGACCACCTTTTTGATTGCCGGGTCAACCGCGACAAACCAGTGCTGGTGTTTAACTAACGGCGTCGTTGCGACCAGTTTATTTTGCCCACCGAGCAGGAGCACCACCTGGTTGTTGGCGTGCCATAAGTCAGCCACCCGGTTAACTTGCCGGGGAATTCGCACCCGTTTTCCGGTCATATCGGTAACCACCCGTTGTCCGCTAGCACTGACTGGGTTATCCGGCAGCATAAGGAAAACGAGAATTAAGCATAATACGATTAGGAACTTCTTTTTCATTATTTTTCTTCTTTCACCTTTGATGTAATCAATTATAACTAATTTCCCCGCTGGATAAATTAGTGGTTTCGCCAATTTCGTTTTAAAGGTTAACCGACTATACTGGTAATGACACACTGGAGGGGAAAATATGAAACCACAGCAATATGACTTTAAACAGGCCGCTTACCAACGGATACCGCACAAAGATTTTCAAAACGTGTTTGATTTTCCAGACTTTACCGAAATGCGGCCGGTAATTCGGGCGGCAGTTCACCAGGTGGCTGCCGCTGCTTTCACACAGCCGGTACTACCGGTCCAAGTTGAACGGATGGCATTGGAAATTGAGGAGCAAATGGAACGAGAAACGAGGAAGTACGCCCACCAAAATGGTGTATATTCAAACCAGCGGGCTGAATTAGGAAATCTCATCCGTCTGTACACAAATGTCTTGCAGGCTATCAGCCGGCGGGATGTGATTGACCAAGAGATCGAAGATATTATCTACGCCGTTGACCAAACCCGGCAAAGTCTGGGGAAGCTTTCAACGCTAACTGGGACCGGTAAGCTTTACGCCAGCAACCACGACCAGGAGCTCATCCCCGATACCTTTTACTACTTAGTTGCTACAGAGTTAATGCGGCCGTATATCATCGATTCGGACAAGCCCCTTACCCCGACCAACGTTACACATGCGGGGAAGCAGCTGATGGTTAAACTAACAACCTACGCCTTTCGGGATTGGGATTCGTACTTGACCCACCAATATGATGAGCAGCATAACATTAAGAATCAGCGGGGCCTGACTACTGACCAATACTATGACTTGCTGGAGAAGTGTGAACTCAAGTATGCCGACCACGCGTACGCTGACATCCTCGCCGACCTATACAGGGCAACCGAGTCGTTGCTAGTACCAACTTACCTCCCTCGCTTAGACATTATGGCAACTAACTTAACAACCATATTTAACCAGCATCCGTTATTACGACTGAAGTTTGGTCAATTAGTTCGACAATTCTTTTTAGTTGACCAGCAAGGATACGAGCACGTGATGGATGCCCCCTTAAAGGACATTCGTCAGAAGTACCAGTACTACCGGCAAAATTTTGAATAGGAGGAACTCATGCATCATCCAGAAATTCGCCCAGAAATGAAGCTGGGTATGAAAGAATTTGAAAACACCATGTTCATGCTTCGTGCACAGCCCACGGAACTTAATATTGATAAATTTGCAATGCAAGGGGATCTTTTGCCCCAGCGGATTGACGAGGTCGCATGGGGACTGCCGGCTTACCTTTCTAATGACTTTAACCTCTTCTTTGTCTTTGCTCCCAATGTTGATGGTTGCTGGGCAATCTCGTGCTCCCAAGTTGAAATTGCAGATGGTAACCAGGTCACAGCAATGAGTGAGACTGTGCCGACGGGGATGGGGCTGAATGCCGTCAATGAACTCAGCCCTAGTTCGGCGATTGAACTCATTGCCTATTTAAAGACACTGGAGGTCAATAACTTAGGCTACTTTGATGAAGAAATTGCCAAACGGTTGAGAAAACAGCAGTAACACAAGCGAAGCTGGGAAAAAGTATCAGGGCCCGGTTTCCCCGCGATTGCTGTGCAATATTTAGAAAGTGAAATGGGGCTTTAGTGTTCAAATTCCGAACGCTAAAGCCCCAATTTAGTTAAACTATGTGAAAGATGTCAAGGGCGGTTTTGAATTGTCGTTTTATGGCGGTTTAAAAATGTATGATTCGGGCGGTTTAAGAATTGACCGATGCCAAACGGTATGACTTCCCCTTGATCTTAATCACGTGTGAATGATAGACAAGGCGGTCCAAAATCGCCTCTGCAGTCGCAGTACTCTGGAGGACGGTTCCCCAACTTGATAATGGCACATTGGTCGTTATGATCGTTGATTTGCGCTCATAGCGGCCATTTATTAGTTGAAACAATAGTT
>DXAF01000013.1 GCA_019117185.1 Candidatus Limosilactobacillus intestinipullorum
TTCTGGAATGATAAAATAGTGGTGCCCATTAAGGTCCTTCTTTCTAATGGAATGTTGAGGTAACACCATTAAAGACCTTGATGGGTTTTTCTGTCCACTTAAATGTTCAACTTAAATTTTACAATCTGCCATTTTAAAAGATGGTAACTGTAGCTGGCTGGGGTAAAGGTGAAGCTATAACAGACTTATGTCCCGTCTTCCCTTCTGTCTGCCGCCCTTTTCCGGTATAATTTATACGTTTGGAATGAGGAGGAGAAGTGATGAAAACACCGCAGATTAGTATTAAAACGTACCTCGTAACTGGTTCGCTGATCTTTGGGATGCTTTTTGGGGCGGGTAACCTGGTCTTCCCAGTCCACCTGGGTCAGCTTGCCGGTAACCACTGGGCCGCGGCCGCAGGTGGTTTTATCTTTTCCGGGGTCTTATTACCCTTATTGGCATTAGTCGCCCTTAGCATCACCAGGGCCCGGGGGTTGTTTGAACTCGCGCAACCGGTTAGTGGCTGGTTTGCCTTGCTCTTTTTAGTGTTGGTTCACGCCACGATTGGACCCCTCTGTGCTACCCCGCGAACCGCAACCGTACCGTATGCGATTGGGGTTGCGCCGTACTTATCGGCCGCCAGGCAACCACTAGGCTTGGCACTTTATACCGGGGCCTTTTTCCTCCTGGTGTACTTTTTGGCCCGCAAGGAAGGAAAGGTAACCGAAATCATCGGCAAGGTCTTAAACCCAGCCTTCTTACTAATGTTACTGGTAATTTTCTTGCTAGCGTTCATTCGACCGATGGGAAAACTGAGCCAGCCGGCACCGACGTCGGCCTATCTACACCAGTCGTTTACCAACGGCTTTTTGCAGGGGTATAACACAATGGATGCCCTCGCAATGCTGATCTTTGGGGTGACCATTATTGCCGCCGTCCGGCAAATGGGCTTTACTAAAAAACAAGTTCCGCTGGCAACGGCTGGTGGCGGGGTTGTTGGAATCGTCGGGGTGGGGGTCCTTTACTTGGGGCTGATCTACCTGGGAACTACCAGCCGCCACCACTTCGCAATTGCGACCAACGGCGGGACCACATTAAACCAGGTCGCCCACTACTACCTAGGTACCTTTGGGAACGCCCTGTTGCTTACCCTGGCGACGGTGACTTGCCTGACCACCGCAATGGGGCTGGTGATTGCCTTTTCCCAGGACTTTCACCAGCGTTTCCCGAAGGTCTCCTATAAGACCTTTCTCCGACTAAATTGTCTGCTGTCATTTCTAATTGCCAACCTCGGCCTGGATCAGATCGTGGCCTGGTCAACCCCAGTCTTGATGTTCTTGTACCCCTTGGCAATTGCCCTGATAATCTTGGGAATCTTGTCGCCACTATTTAAAAATAACTCGGTGGTTTACCGCTGGACGCTTGGACTCACCGTGATTCCAGCCGTATTTGATATGGTTAGCGCCCTGCCGGCAGTCCTTCGTAATATGCCCCTGAACCAGGGACTCATCAAGTGGGCTCAGGACTACCTACCACTGTTCACTAGTGGATTTGCCTGGCTACCCTTTGCCCTGGCTGGTCTGGTCATCGGCCTGGTGGTATGGTGTGGTCAGCGGTATTATATTAATAAGTAAGTTAAATGGGGAGTGATCAGATGCAAAATCACTATCTAAGCATTGATATTGGTGGCACCGCAATCAAGAGTGCGCAAATTGATCATTCTGGAAACATCATTAAGAATTATCAAGTGCCGACTCCACATACCAGGGGGGCGTTCCTTGGTCAGCTTGGTCAGATCATTAGTGCTAACCATGGCGTCCGCGCAATCTGTGTGAGTGTTCCGGGGATCGTCAACTCCCGGACCGGGATTGTTCAATTTACCGGCGCGTTGGGTTTCATGGGGGACTTCTCCTTTGGCAGCTACCTCCAACAGCTGGTTGGCTTACCGGTATTCGTTGGCAATGACGCCAATTGTGCGACCCTTGCTGAAATGTGGTTGGGTAACCTCGTTGGCGTCCAGAATGGCGCGGTGATTACGCTGGGAACCTCGGTCGGGGGTGGTCTGGTGATTAACGGCCAGTTATTTGCCGGCCCCCATTTTCGGGCGGGGGAACTTGGTGCCATCGTCAATAATCATGACCACCATGACCTTCACGAGTCGACGGTGGGGGCCAGCACCTCAGCCGTTAAGATGATTGCGACGGTGGCCAGGGCGTGTGGCCTTCCGGACCAGCATGATGGTCGCCGGGCGTTTGAAGAAATTAACCGTCATCATCCACAAGCATGGCCAATTTTCACCGCCTTTTGCCGGCGGGTAGCAATTTTACTGGTCAATGTGCAAGCGGTGGTGGACCTTGACCAGGTGTTAATAGGTGGCGGGATCAGTGCGCAGCCGATCGTGGTCACTGAGATCCGGCGCCAGTTTGCCCAGCTGCAGGAGGGCGACCGGCGCTTGCACTATGATATCATGATGCCCGCAATTTCGGCAGCGAAGTTTGGTAACGAGGCCAACCTCCTGGGCGCATTATACGGACTGTTGCTACAGATTGATGAAGAAGAGTGAGACATAAAAAACGCCAATAATTCAATGGGAATCCGGGTAGTGGCTTTGCTGTTGGGGCTCGTTATAAATGCCTTTGGTAATGGCCTAACGGTTGCTACCAACATGGGTGCCGCCCCGTAGACCGCTGCGGAAGTTAACCTAGCGGCCTGGGCCCAGACATCGGTCGGGATGACGATGTTTATCGTGGGGGTCTTGGTGGCGGTGGCCAACCAGCTATTGATTCGCCAGTGGGACCGGTGGCGGTTCTGGGGTGAAGTCGCCTTTATCACCGGTTTCAGTTACTTTATTGATATCTTTATCGCCCTGTTCGACCGACTTGGGGTTCCCAGGTTGCCGATCCTAGTCCAGGTACTCCTTTGGGGGGCGGGAATTATGATCTTTTGTGCCGCAATTTCCTTTTATCAACGAGCTAATTTGATCATGCACCCCAATGACGACACGACTAATATCCTGCGATTCTTGTACTTTAAAGGACGGGTCGGAAAAGCCCAGCTGGTTAACTTCTTGGTGCCGATTGTGGTGCTGGTAATTACCACGATCATTAGTCACCACCTTTATTCGGTCAACGTGGGGACGGTTCTTTGCGTCCTCTTTAACGGTCCGTTGATTGGGTTTGCGGACCGTCACTTTTGGCGGGGACTCCACCATAATTTCCGGGTGAAGGTAAATAATTAAATAAGGCTGTGACGTAAGCTCGACAACCTAACTAAAATACGAACAGCACACAAATGACCTCCAGTGCTCGGTAAATCCGAACACTGGAGGTCATTGTGCTTCCTACAGGCTAACTGCGCGGCGACGGGGGTCCCTGCAGGCGTACGGCGCTTTGCAAAACGAACTAGCAAGCTAGTTCCGTCTCACCGCCATTTGGTTGAACTTATTTATTTTTGGTACGGGAAGTGGGCCATCTGGGGAACCTGGTTCCACTTGACTGGGTAACCGGCGCCATGGGCACAAAAAACGGAGTCGGGGGTGTTTAACAGATCGGCCGTGGCCTCGTAGTGGTGGTCTTTAATCACCGTTTCGGCATTATGGCAGGGACGGTAGCCACCGACGATGCAGTCTAACTGGCCTTGCCCGTGGCTGTAGTTACGAACTGTGATTGCGTAGTCGCGCATGGTGGCTACCGGGGCCATCCCAGAAAGGACCGCCATGGTGTTGCTGGTATTCGTGGCGAGCTTAAACTGGCCATGCATTTGCTGGATATCGTTAATTGCCCGTCCCACCTGGTCCTGGGGGATGGTTAGCCGGTACCGGTACCACGGCTCTAGCAAAATGTTATGGTGGCTGCTTTGCAATTCCATTAAGCCCTGCCGAACGGCCCGCCAGGTGGCTTCACGGAAGTCACCACCAACTGAGTGGACGATACTCCCCTTGCCCCCGATGAGGGTAATTTTAACGTCGGTTAATGGGGCCCCCGTTAAGACACCACGGTGCTCCTTGGCCCGGAGACTGGTTAGTACCTGTTCTTGCCAGTTATGGCTGAGGACCTCTTCTCGACAGTTACTAGCAAAGGTCAAGCCACTACCGCGGGGCGCCGGCGTCAACAACAGATGAACCTCGGCATAGTGGCGGAGGGGTTCAAAGTGACCGACGCCTTCAATTGCGTGGTCAATTGTTTCCCGGTAGAGGATTTGCCCCTGGCTAAATTGGAGGTGGAGACCGTAACGCTGTGTAAGGAGCTGTTCAAGGATCTCCCGTTGAACTTCCCCCATCAAGTGCACGTGGATTTCTTGCAGGTGCTTTGACCAGCTGACTTTTAACTGGGGGTCTTCGTCGGCTAATTCACGTAATGCCCGGAGGCTGGCTTGGGGATCTGCGCTACCTGTGGCGACCGCATAGGAAAGGACGGGTTGGAGTTGTGGTGGCCGGCCGTCGTTGCTGCTCCCCAGTCCCTGACCGGGGTACGAAGTGGTTAGTCCTGCTACGGCCGCGACGTGTCCCGTCGTGACTTCTTGGTGGATGGTAAACTTGTCCCCGTTATAGACCCGGAGCTGGTCGGCCTTTTCGCCAGGCAGTAGCTCCTGCTTGGCCTGCAGGCGGCCGCCGGTAACCCGGACCCAAGTTAAGCGGTGACCATTTTGGTCGTGGCTAATTTTAAACACCCGGGCGCTAAAATCGGGGTCATAGTTGGTCGGCAATGTCCACTTTGCCATGGCTGCCAATAATTCATCAACGCCGGTTAGCTTAAGTGCAGAACCGGTTAGGCAGGGGAACACTTTCCGTTGCTTGATTAGCTGCTGGACCGTTGTTGTGCTTAGTTGACCACTGGTTAGGTAGTCTTCCAACACTGTGTCATCTTGGAGAGCGATGGCTTCTGCGGTGGGGCCACTGGTTATCTGGTTGCCCGTAAAGTCAATGCATCCGGGTGATAGCTCCGCTTGGAGTTGCTGAATTAAGCCCGCAGGGTCGGCCCCAACGCTGTCGACTTTGTTGATGAAAATAAAAGTGGGCACCCGGTAACGGTCTAAGAGGGACCATAGTGTCCGAGTATATCCCGAGAGGCCGTTACTTGCCGAAATAACCAGGATTGCGTAATCCAGTACCTGGAGAACCTGCTCCGTTTGGGCTGCGAAGTCGACGTGGCCCGGAGTATCGAGGAGGGTCAATTGAAGGTCGTTATATTGGAGGTTGGCCTGGTGGGCAAAGATGGTGATACCGCGTTGCTTTTCTAATTGGTCAGAATCGAGAAAAGCATCACCATTATCAACCCGGCCAAGTTTACGGCGTTGGCCAGATTGGTATAGCAATGCTTCTGTCAGGGTTGTCTTACCGGCGTCAACGTGGGCAACGAGGCCGGCAGTAATTTGCTTGTTCATGTTACTAGCGGTTATCTCCGGTTCGAACAACGAGCACGTCACAACGGGCAGTCCGGTTGACGTAGTTGGTGACTGACCCCACCATGAAACGCTCAACTCCAGAGACCCCTGAGGCCCCAATGACGATCAAGTCAGTATCGTGGTCGGCCGGAAATTCGCGTGCAATGACCCGCTTGGGATTACCAAAGCGAATGTGGATGCTGACATCGGTTAGCCCGGCATCCAGGGCTTTTTGCTTCAGGTCGTCCATTCGACCCCGGGTGGCCTTAACGGCGTCATAGGTATCCTCATCACTTAAGATAGCGTTACTGTAGCCATCGGTCAGTTGGTCAACCTGGGTAATCGTGAGGATATCCAGGTGAGCGTGGTTGGCCAACGCGGCCCGAATACCGGCATCAAGAACTTTGGCAGTGGCTTTAGAACCATCCAGTGCGACTAAGACATTTTTGTATTCAGTAAGTACAGGCATGGTTAAGTCTCCTTTATGGGTTATTTATCTCTATTATACTTGCTTTTACAGCATTTTTTCATTATTTATAGTCAGATTGATTGAAAGCGTTTGCGAAATGGCTTAAACTAGTTAGTAGAACTTAAAAGACGGTTCTTAAGTTTTAGTCTATTTTTGTTATGTCTTTCACAAGTTAGGAGTAAGAGCATGCGTTACGTTTCAATGACGTCCCACAATATTGGGATGAACTTAGCAACTGAACAATACCTGATGAACGAAAAGGATTTTGGCCAAGAGCCCCTCGTCCTCTTCTACTACGAAGAGCCGTGTATTATCGTCGGCCGTAACCAAAATACCGCTGAGGAGATTAACGCCGATTACGTTAAAGAGCATAATATCCGGGTAACCCGGCGGCTTTCAGGCGGTGGTGCGGTTTACCAAGACTTGGGTAACCTCTGCTTTAGTTTTGTGGTCCCAAGCGACAGCGAAGAATTTGGCGACTTTAAGTCCTTTACCCAGCCAATCGTTGATGTCCTTCATAAGATGGGGGCAACCACGGCTGAAGTTAGTGGTCGAAACGATATCCTGGTGGATGGCAAGAAGTTCTCCGGTAACGCAATGTATTCTAAGAACGGCAAGACTTTCTCCCATGGCACCCTAATGCTTGATGTTGACCTGAGCGTGGTCGCCGATGCCCTCCACGTGGCCAAGGATAAGATCGCCTCAAAGGGAATTAAGTCTGTCCGCTCCCGGGTAACTAACCTTCGCCCATACCTGGCTAAGGAGTACCAAGATATCGACGTGCCAACGTTTAGGGATGACTTGCTGAAGGGTCTGTTTAACGTCGACAGCCTGGACGAAATTAAGGACAAGCAGTACGTGGTAACACCAGAAGATCAAAAAGAAATCGATAAGATCTATGAACAGTACTACAATAACTGGGACTGGGTTTATGGTAAGAACCCCGAATTTACGACGAAGCGGCGGAAGCACTTTGACATGGGGACGATCGATGCCCGCCTCGATGTCAAAGATGGTGTAATTAAGAACATCAAGTTTTTCGGTGACTTCTTCGGTCCCCAGGATGTTACCAAGCTGGCCGACCAACTGAAGGGCGTTAAGTATGACCGTGATGAGATTGAAAAGGCACTAACAGCCGCGGGAACTGAGCAATACATCACGGGAATTCCAACCGCGGCAATTGCCGATTTGCTTGCCTAATTTGAATCTAGTAGAATGGGAGTAAACACGATTACCCTAAGGGGGCGTGGTGCTCCCGTTGTTATTTTAAAAGTGAAAGTTGGTAATGAGATGAAGAATGCTGATAAGGTAATTATTGTAACGTCGGTGGCGGCGGTGTTCGCCGTGGTGCTGGATGCCATCATGTTTGTTCAGCATGGCCAGTCACTAACCGACGCCAGTGTTTGGGGCCGGTTACTCGTTTTTGTAGTCCTGGCGGCGATTGTTAATGGCCTCGCACTAGTGAAGATGCGTTTTTGCGGGTACGCTACCATCCTGGTTAACCTGTACTTTGCCATTGCCAGTCTGGCCACCTTCCAGACGGTTAATGACCGGGTGAGTTTTTCCGGCGTTTTGATCCAGGGGTTGAGTATCGTAGGTATCCTGGTCAGCTGTGCGGGAATTTATTATGGGATTAGGCAACGGGCTGAATACACCCAGGCCCGGATTAAGAAGTTGGAGGAGCAAGCGAAGAAATGAAAATGACGGTAGCTGATTACTTAGGACAAGTAACGGGGGACCAGGTGGCCAGTGAAGAAGTCGATAAAACGGCCGCCCAGGCACAGCAAAAGACGACGTTAAAGACGGCCATCCAGTATGTATTGGGACAGTTTGCCCAGGGGACCCTTGGCCAGTATGTTATTAACGTGAAAATGAAGAAGGGTGATCCAGTGGTGGTCCGCTTTGAGGGCAACCTGATTAACGTCCCGCTGGCCGAAGCAGAGCGGCTCGATGTTAAGTTACTCGATGAGGGCCCAGAATACCCGGTAAACCTCTACATGGTGATGGAGAGCGCGGACGTTAATAAGACCGGCTTGCGGATTGATGAACTGGCCAACGATACGGACCAGGGGGGCAGTATCACGACTCTGGTTAGCCGCGCCCAAGAGTGGGTAGCTGCCCACCTGGCAGACGTGGCAACCGCCCGGGCGTAGTACTTGCCTTTTAAAGTAGGTTTGATACAATAGAAGTTGCGATGAGTCGAGAGGTCTGGTAGCAACCCTTAATTGCTGCCAACAGACATTTCGAACGTGGGGCGCATTAACTCACCGGATTGTGAGGCGCCTGATGACACCCACAGTGGACAGTGAGTGTCACCTGAGATCATATCAATACACGAAAGAGGCTAGTGAGAAAACTTTGGTTTGCTCACTAGCCTCTTTTTTAGTTAGTTTTGATTATTAGTGATAAAGTCGAGTAGTTGGTACATAACCCCTTTGTTTTCGGCCGGCACCCCGTGCTTGATAATTTCCGCCGCAGTCTGGTGGAGGTCATTATGGTCAGCTGGGTAGTGGTTGTCATTAATGGCAATTTCGCGAACGTTATCGGCTTCCGGTTCAAAGTGGAACTGGAGACCGATTACGTTGCCGTTCAGCAAGAAACCCTGATTTTGGACCAGGTCGCTGCTGAATAGCAATTGTGCACCGGCGGGGATGTCAAACATCTCTTCGTGCCAGTGCAGAGCCGTTAATTGCTGGGGGAGGTGCGAAATTGCCGGGGACTTTAGGTAGACTGGTGCCCAGCCAACTTCTTTATGTGGGGCCTTCTTGATTGCAGCACCACAGGTCTTCGCGATCTGCTGGGCGCCATAGCAGGCACCGAAGATTGGCTTATGGGCGGCTAACAGGTGCTTAATTAACACCCGTTCGCGGCCAATCCATTCATCATCGTCATTGGGACTCATCGGGCCGCCTAAGATTACCAGCAGGTCAGTCTCTTTGGCAGTGGGAAGGTTACCGAATTGGTAGGGGTGGTAAATGTACATATCATGGCCGTGGTCATGCGCCCAGCTTTGAATGGCGCCGGGACCTTCGTTAGGTGTGTGTTGTAAGACATTAATTCGCATTAGAAAATCCTTTCCATCGACGGCAATGTTGGGCTAGGTATCGCCTGCAAGTACCCATAATGCTATTGTTATAACATTTAAAAATAATCCTGCAAAGTTAGTGCAATTTTTCACGTAAGGGCTTACAATATAGTTGTAAACGGGGGTGACTGTTATGGCAGAAGCATACTATGGTGTTTCACTGGTTGCACTAATGGCGATAGTTGTTTTTCTCTGCTTATAAAGAATCAACGGACGGGATTGAATAATAATTGAGTATTATAGCAAAAAGCTGACGTAAAGCCACACAGTATTGTAGACCTTACGTCAGCTTAATTTATTTAACGTGGTAACGCATCCCAGTATAACGGTGGCTGAGAATAATTACGAGCACCGTTGCTAGCAGGGCGTAGACCGACCCCACGTAACCAAGGTGGTTCATCGTGGTAAAGTGGACCGCTTGCGAAGCGGTAAATGACCCCAGCGAAATGCCGATATTGGCAAAAATTGAATTTAACGACGAGGCCAGGTCGAGTGACTGCGGATACTCCTTTTCGGCAATGTCTAAAAACATCAGCTGGGTAGAAGAACCATAGCAAGAAAAGGCGATACACAGCAGGCCGACGACTAGGATGGCTACCCACTTGAAGGCCAGGAGGGGAGCAAAGGCGAGGTAGAGCACGGTCATGACCGCATAAATCACCGGCAGGCGGTGGATCCCACCCCGGTCAGCCAGGTAGCCACCAAACTTATTGCCAAAGATGAAGAAGATCCCCATCGCAAACAGGAGCCAGTTAAGCCAGGTATTGTCAAAGCCCATTTCGTTGGTGATGAGCGGCCGGATGTAGGTATAGATCGTGTAGTCTGCAGCGCAGATTGACACGATGAAGAAGACCCCGAGGACGACCCGGCGATCCTTAAACAAGACGAACTGCTTTTGCAGGCTACTCCGCACCTGGGGAGTATCGCGGGGGACGAGCCAAAATAGGAAGCCCAGGGCGATCACGGTAATCACGGTCACCATCCAGAAACTATCGTGCCAAGAGAAGTTGGTACTGATGATGGTCCCGATGGGAATTCCGATGACAGAGGCAATACTGAACCCAGCAAAAACCCATGAGACCAGGCTGGCCCGGCGGTTATAGGGGGCAACGAAACTCGCCATTACCAAAATAATTGAGATAATGGCCCCGGCTACCATCGCGGTCAGGATCCGGGACAGTAGTAACGAAATGAAGTTCGTGGCCAGCGCCGACCAGGTGTTGCCGACCAGGAAAATAATCATTAGGACTAAGAGGACGTGGTGGCGGTGCCAGCGGTTGGCCAGCGAGGTAATTACCGGGGTGAAAGCCGCGTAAACCAGTGCGAAGACGGTTACGAGCAACCCCAGCTGGGACAGTGAATCGTGATATTCATGGGCGATATCGGGAAGAACCCCGACAATCATGTATTCATTACAACCAAGCATAAATGCGACAAAGACAAAAAGAATTGCTCGTAAACGGTACTTCATAGTAGCCTCCTTAAGTTAGTTTTTTTACACAATCAAATATTATACGCAAAAAAATAGCTGGTGATCAAGGAAAAATCACTAGCTGGTTAAGTTTTAATGATATTGACATACTAGTAGGCCATGGCCTCTTCCCGGGTCATCCAAAAGTGAATTCCCGTGGTGGAGTCGTACCAGCGGTCATTATTGAAGTTATCAACGGTTACCCACTGGCCCCGCCGGTAAAAGAAGTGTTCATCAACCAGGGACCAGGCCTCATCGTATTCCTCAGTCTGGGCAAAATTGGTGATCTTAAGGACCTTGGCCTTGTTACACCGACAAGAAGGACGGGTGGCCGAGGTCCGTTTAGCATCCGCCGGGACCAGTAATTGGACGATCCGATCATTGAAGCACTTTTTAAACGCCACAAAGGGCCCCGTAGCCGGGCAGTGCAGGCGGAACCACTTAGTATGCTCGTCAGTTTTGATACCCGCCAGGTTAGCCTGTTCCAGGACCGCACCATAGAGGTTCACCCCGCTCAGGTTGCTGCCGGTCAGGTCACAGCGCCGCAGCGAGGTACACCGTAAGTTAGCGTTGATAAACGTTACTTGCCGAAGTGGACAGCCGTCGAGCCGGGCGTTTTCCAGGGAACTATTGCTGAAGTTGACATGATTTAATATGACCCCTTGAAAGGCCGTCAGCGAAAAATCAATGTTGCTAAGGTCCCACCCGGAAAGGTCACAGTCAGCGAGGTAGCACTCACTGACCGTTAGCCGTTTATTAGCCGGGCGCCCCTTGATTAACTGTTTGAGCTGGTTGCCATTGATTTGCCGCATCATGTTAACATCCCCTCGCTATTTCACCGTGTAGATTTGTTCATCAATTAAGTCAAACGAATGGAGTTGCTGGTTAACCCGTTGCAGGTCCGTGTCCTGACTGAGCTGGGCGTTTTGCCAAAAGGCCGTTGAGTCGGTTGCCCCGTCCTTTTCACCAATTACCAGGAAGTGGATGTTCGGGTAGTCTTGCCGGAGGAGTTGAAGGACTTGCCAATCCGTTTCCTGCTTATCCGGTGCCCAAGACATGATTACGTACTGGACGTCCTGGCCATACTTCTTAATTGCTGCCAGGGCATCGAGCTTTTCGATCGGGGTTACCGGGTGCTTGCCAGTTTCGTTTTCGTTAACCCAGGCTTGGCTGTCAGTGGTGTAGATCTTTTGGGCTGGGTTATTATTGCGCAAGCCCTTCGAGATATAGCCATTGCCCGCCATGATTTCCAGGACTGCCCCACCGTTTAAATAGTCCGCAAGGGCCTTAGCGAAGGGGGCGTTAACGTATGACCACATTCCGTAGGTGTCTTCAAGGTAGTCACGGAAGTTTCGCAAGTGGCGGTCTAATTCGGGCAGGACAGCATTGTACTTATTCCAAAGGGCGTCACCGTGGGGGTCACCCTGCGGATACTGACGGTTAACCGCTTGAAAAATCGTGTCCTGAATGTCATCCGGGAGCAAGAGTTTCGGCAGGGGCTGGGGTAGTAAACCGTTCTTTAGCAGGCGGTCACTTTCGAGGGCATTGTTGATGAGGTACTTGATTGGTGGGAAATCATCAAACAACTCCCGGTAGCTTAGTAACTGTTTGATGTATGGCGCCTGCTGGAGGGCTTGGTGGGCCTTTTTAGCCCGTTTCTTCAATTGTTTTAGTTTTTTGGGTTTCATAGATATCACTTACTTTAGCTTAAGGTTGAGTTGTTCCTGCTTACCGTAAAACTTATCAGTGTCGCGGCGGTTATTTTTCCCCTTGAGGTAGCCGTCAATCAACTGGAAAATTTCATAACGGTCTTCATTTGACAGGACAGTTTGGTTGAAGGACAAGTTCTTACTTGAGAAAAAGAGCTTGCTTAAGTCGAAATCGTCGCGGTCGGTCTTACCGGTTAGGTAGTCCAGGCTGACGTCGAAAAATTCAGCAAGCTTACGGGCTTCAACGTATGAGGGGGTCCGAATTCCCCGTTCCCAATTACCAATTTGCGAAGCAGTGTTAGGCTTTTCGTTGGGGCCCAGGTTTTCATTTAGGTGGTTAGCCAGTTCTTTGAGGGTGATTTTTTGCCCCTTACGTAATGCGCGGAGTCTTTCTGGAAACATTTTCTCACTCCTTTTTGGTATCAATTCCTATTTTACCATTGGAAACGGCATTTACTAGGGATGAATGTTACAAAGTAACGGAAAGTGTGCTAAAATGTTCGCATTAATTCAAAAATACGACATGGGGTTAATCATTTTGGCAAAACAAGTAACAAAACGACGGCACCACTTGTGGCGCTGGCTGATCGGCATCGTTGTGGTAATCGCCCTGGCGCTCTTTGCGGCGGGGAGTTACTTCTTTTCGGTTGCGATGGTTCCGAGTCACAAGTCATTTATTAATAATTCAAACCGGATCAGTAAGCACGACCCGCTGTACGCACAGAAAATATGGTTTAAACAGGCACCCAAGCACCGCTGGACGATAACAGCGGCCCAAGGTCACTACCGCCTGGTTGCGGATTACCTGCCGGCTAGCAAGCCAACTACGAAGAACGTCATTATCTTGCACGGCTTTATGGGGCGCAAGGAAAAGATGGGGGAGTACGCGGCGATGTTTCACCGCCTAGGCTATAACGTCTTAATGCCGGATGCCCGGGCTCATGGTCAGAGCCAAGGAAAATATATCGGCTATGGCTGGCCGGAACGCTATGACGTCCGTAAGTGGAGTGAACAGTTAATCGCTAAAAACGGCCAGCAAAGTCAAATCGTGATCTTTGGGGTCAGCATGGGTGGTGCTACGACGATGATGACGAGTGGTATCCAGTTACCACACCAGGTTAAGGCACTCGTCGAAGATTGTGGCTATGACAGCCTCGCCGGTGAGCTTAACTATGAGGCCGGGAACCTGTATAATATTCCCCAGGTAATTCGCGCACCGTTGATTGGTAGCCTTAGTCTGATTAACCGGGTCAAGAATGGCTTTTATGTTCACCAGGCCAGTTCAACAGCAATGCTGGCTAGGAACCATCGGCCAATCATGTTTATTCATGGCAGCAAGGACACGTTTGTACCGACCCGGATGGTTTATCAAAACTACGCGGCGACGAAGGGCCCCAAGCAACTATGGGTGGTCAAGGGCGCTAAACACGCGGCCTCCTATGCTAAGGAGCCCCATGAATATCCGCGCCGGATTGCCCGTTTTTTGAACCAATACGTTAAATAAGCGGAGGAAAAGATGCTAGTTATTATTGTAGTGATGCTGGTGGCATTGGAACACATCGGTATTATGTTAGTGGAAATGTTTGCCAGTCCCCAGCAGCAGGCGAAGGCCTTTGACCTACCCGTTGAATACACTAAGCAACCCGCGGCCCGGGTGGCATTTGCTAATCAGGGGATTTACAACGGGGCGCTTGGCGTGATGATGATTGCCAGCTACTGGTTAGTACGGGGTGTGATGCTGATCACCGTTTGGCAGATGTTGCTGGTTTTCATCATGGCGGTAGCCTTTTATGGTGGACTAACCGCCACAAAGAAAATTTGGTTATTTCAACTGCTGCCCGCCGCGGTAGCATTCTTGTTGACTTTGTAAGAAAGATTAAGGCTCTTAACATTCAGCAATTGCTGAATGTTAAGAGCCTTAGTTAGTTTTATTAATCAAGTGACTGGACATAGACGAGTTCATCAGTGGAGATCTGTTCATTTAAGGCATTGGCTAACTCTTGGGAAAGGGTTCCAGCCACTAGTTGCTCTTGCACGTAGGAATGTTCGAGCTGGAAGGCCTCAACGAAGAGGCTGGTCACGACGTCAGCGTCAATATTGATATCCCGGCTAAAGAAGCGTTTCTTCTGCCAGTAAATCCGGTTAACTACCGCGATCTCATTAACGTTTTCGGGGGTAGAAATGGAGTGGAGGTACTTTTCCACGTTGCGGTAAACCAGGGTTTGGATCTTGGCCAGGGTGTCTCGTTCATTAGTAGTAACTAACTGGTGAGACCCCTGTGTAGTAGCCCGTTGGCATTTTATTTTTTTGCGGAGCCGCTTCCGACGAGCATGACGCCACTTGAGCCGGTGCCAAAGGAGGAGACCAAAACCGATAAAGCCGTGCTGGTTTCCCCGGAAAACCGACCGGGTGACAAAGCTGGCAAACAGCTGTGCTTGCTTGTTGGTAATTACGTCATCACTGGTCAGCTGGTCGAGGGTCGCAAGTTCGATTTGGTGCGCCTTGTTGATCAGTTGCTCGAATAGTACCCGGTCAAAGCTGTGGAACTGTTCCGTTTGACTGCTCAGCTGGTCGGCTACCATTGACCGTTCCCGGGGATGGCGGTCATCCTCGTGGAGGGTGTCAATAGCGTAGTGGACGGTCTTGTTAAAGGCCTGGCGGAATTCTTCGGCAGTGTATTCCTGTGACTTGGGCGGCAGAAGTAGCGGGTAGACTACGGCACCGACCAGCAAACTGATCAGGATGACAAAGGCCGCAATCAGGATCATTGAATTACGGAAGGTAAACTCGTGGTGGTTGATCATTACCGGCAAGGAAAAGGCCAGCGAGAGGGTAATTGTCCCGTGAATTCCCCCGATGGCCATCAGGAGGCTGTCCCGGTTGAGGTCTTTTGGAGCCGAGTGAATGTTGACCAGCCGTAACCGGGTCCAAATAAACCGAAGTGCCGTCATGATGATGTAGAGTGCCAGGGCCACCCAGACCAACTTAAGTAGGTTACTAGGTGCCGTCCGCCGCAGGACCTGGGGCAGCATGACCCCTAAGAGAACAAAGACGATCCCGTTTAAGGCGTCAGAAATGATGTTCCAGATCGTAGTGGTGGCCATTTGAACCTTCGTGGAGGTCAAGCGGAGCCGGTCGTAGAGGATACTGTGAACGATTCCTGCCGAAACCACAGCCAGAATTCCTGAAAAGTGGAGCTCTTCGGCAAGCCAGTAGACGACGATGGGGGTCATGACGTTGATGGGGATGACAATCGACCCGATGTCAACGTGGTTACGCATTAGGCGTTGCCGAAGGGCGATCAGTAGGTCCCCCATGATGGCCCCAAAGATGATACCACCGAAGAAAACGTAGGCAAAGATCCAAAGACCGTGGCCAACCGAGAATTCACCGGACCGGTACGCGGCCAGTGAAAGGTCTAAGAGGACAATTCCGGAAGCGTCGTTAAAAAGTGACTCGTATTCCAGGGCCCCGTTGACGTTTTCAGGGACGGTCATGTTACTGGTGAGGGACTTAACGGCCACGGCGTCGGTTGGCGTAATGATGGCCGCCAGCACAAAGGCCAGTGATAAGGAGAAGGCCATTGGTAGTGCCAGGTGGAGTAATCCCCCGGCAATCAGGACGGTCACCAACGCGAGAACGACCGAGATTGAAAAAATCGACTTATAGTTACTGGTCAGGTAGCGGAAAGACTGGTTTTGTCCGTCATTAAACATTAAGGGGGCGATGACGACCATCATGAATAATTCAGGGTGCATGGTAAAGTTGGTGGCGGTTGTCGGCAACGATGCCAGCAGGACCCCCGCCACGATCTGGTAAATCGAGAGGGGAATTTTGGGGTAAATTAAGTGGATAACGTTAGCGACCACCACTGTTGTAAGCAGCAAGATGACCCCCAAGAGCAGGTCCATAAGTTGATACCACCTTTTAATGAATTGAGAAACGAAATGTTGTTAAAGAAAAATCGCGGCTAAGGAAGCGACAGCGCTGCTTCTTTAGCCGTGGTCCGACATAGTTAGTAGGGTTTACTCGCGTCCAATTAACATTTTAACGCCCATGGCGACGTTGTAAACAAAGAGCAAGAGAGCGATTAGGAGGGCAAAGGTTAATAGTAAACCAAACAGGGCACCAGCGTGAGTTGTAAAGTCACGCAGGGCGTTGATGCTGTAAACAAAGAGCGCAAAGATCACGTAGAACAGTGGGAAGATCTGCGACCAGAAGGCCTTACGGGCATTGCTCTTAATGCTTGGGGCACTATCACTGGCCCGGCTGATCATCCAAACAACCAGCGGGAAGACCACCGGTAAGAAAAAGATGCTGAGGTAGGATAAACCGTTAATAATGCGTGTTGACAGACTGTTATTATTCATTCCAGATTCCTTTCTTTTATCCTCATTATGCCTGATAAATCAAGGAAGCGCAATTAATATCAGTTGGACAAGCACTAGTGCGGTCCCCCACCAATACCAGTCCTTACGCTGGAGGGGGATGGTTTGGGCCGCGGTGCGCGGGGCCCCTTCGACAAAGCCATGGGTCTCCATCGCTTGGGCGAGCTGGTCGGCCCAGTTAATGGCGTTAAGAATGGCCTTAAAATAGAGGGTCGGTGACCACCAGTGGAGGGTCACTCCCCGCATTTCCCCTGCGGTCCGGATGGTTATAACGGCCTGGTGAATTCGGGGAACTAGGTTTAAGGCCGCTAAAAAACCATAGGCAAACTTACTCGGGAGGTGGCAGTTTTGTTCTAAAGAACGGATCAACGCCAGCTTCGGCGTCGTTAACGTGACGGCAGCCCCAACCGTTACGTAGCAGTATAAGCGGCTAACCAGGACGGTTGCAAAAAAGGCATCATGGTCGGGTGAAAAGAACGCCAAGGTAGTAAAAAGTGCCGCGGCCGGAACCAGGGTTACCAGGAGTAACTTAACCACCTTTGTGGGCGACACCCGGTGCCAGGCCAGATCAACTAGTGCAGCTCCAATGATGATGAGGTTACCCACCAGGTGGGTAGTAAAGGTGATCTCGAGTGAAATAATTAAGGCTAGGATGAGTTTAAGACTCGGATTCATAACGTCCCCCCCTTTGGTAGCTCAGTTGGTGGTTAGTAAGTGCCAGGTGGAAGTCGACTAGTTGGTCAATTGCGGCCAGCTGGTGGCTGATGACCACCATGGTCTGTGGCCGGGCAACTTGCGCCTGACGGATTAGTTGGCAGACCGCCGCAAAGGACTGCTGGTCAAGGCCGGCAAAGGGCTCGTCTAGTAAGAGGACGGACTGGCCCATCATCAACATTACTAACAGCTGGAGCTTCTTACGCTGTCCCCCGCTGAGCGAGTAAACCACCCGGCTTTTGAGCCCGGCGAGCCCCAGCAATTTGAGGGCCGTCGCTAAGTGGTCCTTAAAGTAGGGGTGGTTACCGTTTCTTTGACTTAGTGTCAACTCCTCACCCACCGTTACGTTGAGGAACTGGTCATTGGCGTGCTGAAAGACTAAGCCTAGTTCGTGCCGGTACTGCCGGCGCCGGATTGTCTGGATATCGGTCCCTAGGTAGGTGATCTGTCCCTGGTAGGGGAGCAGCCGGGCCAGGGCCTTGAGAAAGGTTGACTTACCACTCCCGTTGGGCCCCGTTAATAGGGTGATCTTCCCCTCAATCAGGCGTAACTGGGGGATGGTCAGCAGCTGCTGCGGTCCCCGACTAATTGCGACCTGGTTAAGCTCTAGCGCCGTGGGTCCCGTCGGTAAGGGGGTGACCAGCGCTTGTTGTGCCTGGGTATCTGCAGCAGTTAACAGAGCGGCGCTATCTTTTGGTGAAAGCTGGTTGACTTGCCGCTCAGTGAAGTGGTAGACGGTCGGGGTGAGGGCCTGGTAACCGTGGCAGTCATGGTCGGCGATCAAGATGGTCACGCCCGTTTTAACCAGGGTTGTTAGCTGTTGAATTATAAAGTTACGGTTACCTTCGTCGATACTGGCGAAGGGCTCGTCGAGGAGCAGCACTTGGGCGTGGCGGGCGATAACGACGGCGAGGGCCACCCGTTGTTGCTGCCCACCGGACAGGGTCGTTAACGGCCGGTCAGCGAGAGCGGCAATGTTGCAAAAGGCAAGGGCGGCCGCCACCCGGTGGGAAATTTGGCTGGGCGCTACCTGCTCGTTTTCTAAGACGAATTCGAGTTCATGCCGGGGGGTGTCTAAGGCAAACTGGGTCAGGGGATCCTGGAAAAGCATCCCAATTGTGGGCGCCCCGGCGGGAAAGGCGACCTGGCCACTAGTCACCTTTCCCCCATACTTGGGCAAAAGGCCAGCGATCAAGCGTAGAAGGGTTGACTTGCCACAACCTGACGGCCCCATCAATAGGGCGACTTGTCTCGGTTGAAACTGGACGCTCACCTGGTCAAGTACCGGCTGGTGGTCAGCAAATTCAAAGGAAAGGTGGTGGATATCAATAATTGCTGTCATAATTACCCCTTAATAGCGTGGGCCCGGACCAGTAGGTTAACAATCAGCTTAACCAGGATTCCGGAAAAGACCAGCATGGAAAGGAAACGAACGACCAGCATAACTATTAACATGGTGGGGGCAAAATGGCTATAACCGTTGCGGAACCAGTCCCAAGCAAAGGTGACCAGGGTGGTGGTAATACTGGTGAGGATGACGGTCAGCCAGTTGTACACCCGGTAGCCAGTCACCGTAAAGCCTAATTCGGTGCCGACCCCTTGAACAACACCAGAGAGCAGGTTGGCGGCCCCCCACTGGTCACCAAGAAACATCTCGACTGCGGCCCCGAGAAATTCACCAAGAAAGGATGCTCCCGGAAGGCGCAGAAGAAAGCCGGCCAAGGGACCAGCCATGCACCAGATCCCCATGGTGATGTCATTGGCCACTGGTCCGTAGCCAATGGGGGTTAAGAGCACGGTGAGCCCGTTATATACAAAGGCTGCGGCGTAGTAAATTACCCCAAAGATAATGGCAATTAATGCTAATAAAATAATGTCGCGTAAGTGAAAGGTTGCTTTACGCATAAAACAAAGACACTCCTTATAAGAAATTAAGATTAAGGCGGCCTTAGGTAAAATAAAAACCCCACAATGCAAAAAGCACGGGGGCATTAACTTCGTTTATGAATTGATCTTACCGAATCTTCCTCCGCTGGTCTTAACCAGGTCAGGTTCAATGGGTATCATCTCAGCCACGTGGCACCCCAGACATCGTATTAATCTCACCGCAAATTATACAGTAAAACGAAAGTAAATTCAAATTCCCAACAAACCGTTGTACAATAAAGCTGTTTTAATTTTACGAATGGGAGAAGAATAATGTCTGGAATTACCTTTTTTGTGGTCCTCATTATTATTGGTATCTTAGCAGGGATCGTTAGTGCGGCGGCCGGACTGGCCTCGCTAATTTCCTACCCCGCTTTACTAATGATGGGCTTGTCCCCGGTGATGGCAAACGTCACCAGTGCTTGGTCAACGGTGGGGAGTGCCTACAGTTCAATCATTGCCTCCACTAAGGAATTGCGGCATGACCGTAAGCAGATGTGGATGATTATCCCGCTGGTATTTGTCGGGGCGGTAATTGGGGCCATCCTACTTTTTGCATTACCCGGGAAATTATTTCAGGAGCTGGTACCGTTTTGTATTGCCGTGGCCGGTATTATCCTGATGTTTCCCCATCGGGCACGGCAGGGACAAGGTGCGATGGCCGCTAATACGCAATCGCTGGGCCGTCACCGCTTGTATACTGCGTTGACGGTCATTGGCGTGTTCCTAGTCGGAATTTACGCTGGTTACTTCAATGCCGGGGCCGGTGTGATGATGCTGACCCTCTTGTCAGTGGTTAACCGACAAAAGAGCTTTGCCGTTAATAATGCGTTGAAGAACGTGGCGATGACAGTGACTAACACGATTGCCGTGATTATCTTTGCCTTTGAAACGACGATTGAGTGGAACTACGTGATTCCGTTGTTCATCGGCAACATTGTCGGTGGGGCGCTAGGTCCGGTAATTGTCCGTCACCTCCCCGGCCGGTTGATGCAACTGATCGTGGGAATTGGTGCGCTGATCCTAGCGGTCTCTTTAGTCGTCCGCAATTTTATGTAACATGACTGCTGCGGCACATAAAGGCGGCCTTCAGTATTCGAGCTTTCGAACGCTGAAGGCCGCCTTTATGTTAAATTAGTTCTTTTCCTGTTGATAAATGTTGTCGAGACCAATATTAACCATGTTTTTGATCGCCGTGGTGGTGTAAA
Source organism: Candidatus Limosilactobacillus intestinipullorum (assembly GCA_019117185.1). GTDB lineage: Bacteria > Bacillota > Bacilli > Lactobacillales > Lactobacillaceae > Limosilactobacillus > Limosilactobacillus intestinipullorum. Next base: position 20,332 of record DXAF01000013.1, read on the forward strand.
AGGCAACGTGGGGGGTGATGATAACGTTCGGCATGGCAGCCAGGGTCCGGTAGTCCGCGGGAAGCTGGTCAACCGGGACATCCTTACGGAAAAACGCTGCTTCATTGGCCAGGGTGTCAAGACCGGCACCGGCAATCTGGTGACTTTCTAGCGCTGCAATCAGGGCGGCCGTATCAACTAGTCTGCCCCGGGACATGTTAATTAAGATGGCGTTATCCTTCATCTTGTGCAGCTCTGGTGCACCAATCATCCCTTCGGTGGCCGACGTGAGCGGCGTGTGGAGGGAAATAATATCAGACTGGGTAATTACGCTGTCAAAGTCGGTATATTCGACCACAGACTCGTACTCAACCTTGTGGCTCCGGTTGTAGGCAATTACCTTGGCGCCCAGGGCCCGGTAGAGGCGGGCGGTTTCACCACCAATGTGGCCCAGGCCAATTAAACCGACGGTCAGGTTGTAGATTTCGTTGCTGATTAGGTGGGGGTTAAGGCTAAACTTCCCCTGGGCCATTTCGGCACGGTATTCACCTAGCTTTCGTAATAGGGCCAGCGCCTGGGTTAGACCCATTTCGGCAATGGCCCGCGGTGAGTAGGCGGGGACGTTGGTGACCTTGATGCCATGTTTTTGACATTCAGCCAGATTAACAAAATCAACACCGGCGGAGCGGACACCGATATACTTCAGTCCCATTTGGGTAAACTGCTGGTAGAAGTCGGCACCACCTAACGTGGATGGTTGCTGGACAGACACACCGACGCAGTCGGCCGCTTCCGCAAGGTTGGCACTTGAAAGGGGCGCTGAGATTAGCTTGACTTCGACATGGTGGTCCTTACTCCACTGTTCAAAGTAGGGCTTTTCCGCGGGAACGACACTATAAGCAGCAATTTTCATTGTTCTTCTCTCCTTATGCTTTTTATTTTCACTAATTATACCGGAATTTTTGGCAAAATAAAAAGGGCGGCCAGTATTTGGATTTTCCAAACACCGGCCGCCCGTAGTCATCTTAGGACTGTCAGTCCCGCATTATTAAATTCTAGTGTTCCTTGAACAGGTTAGTCAGGTGGTCCATGAAGACCTTCAGGTACCGTTCCTTATCAACGTTAACCGCAATCTTAACGTTCGGGTTCGGGTCGTTTAACTTAGCGTTGTCACCAACCGTCCGGCCGTAGAATGGGCTGTCTGGATCGTATTCACAACGCATGAACAGACTAATCGTCTTAACAAACGATGGGTCAATTCCCACACCAACGGCCAGTGGGTCGTGAAGTGCACAACCACGCTTATCAATGTCAAGGTTGTAGTAAGCGTCGATGTAGAAGTCAGTGATGTCGGCGTAAGCCTTACCGGCCTTCGTACCGAGGTCCCGCCACTGTTGGGTTTCCTTCTTCGTCAAGAGGGTCCGTAGGGTAACGTCTAAGCCAACCATCGTCAATGGCAAGCCGGACTTGAAGACTTCGTCAGCTGCCTTGGCATCTTGATTGATGTTAGCTTCGGCTGCGGGCGTAACGTTGCCGTCAACCGTCAGGGCCCCACCCATGAAGGTAACGTTGCCGATCAAGTGGGCAATTTCAGGGTCCTTCTTCAAAGCAGCGGCCAGGTTGGTCATTGGGCCAGTTGGGATAATGATGAGGTCCTTACCGTACTTGTGAGCCGCATCGATATAAAAGTCGACACCGGATTCTTCTTCCAAACTCCGTTGTGGGGCAGGTAATTCTACCTCCCCGATACCATTGTTACCGTGGATATCTTTGGAAACTTGCATCACGTTAAAGTGATCAGAAGTGCTGGAGTGTGGTAAGCCCTTGAAGACTGGAATGTCAGTGTGGCCCAATAGTTCCAGTAGCTTCAGGCTGTTTTCAGCACAAACGTCGAGCAGGTTATTACCATATGAACTAACAATCCCGATCAGATCAACTTCTGGATCGGCCAGGGCGTATGCGATTGCTAAGGAGTCGTCAACACCAGTGTCCAAATCAAGGATCATTTTTCTTTTTGCCATAATTTGTCCCCTCCAAAAGGTTTAACTAAAAATTTATCTACAACTACATCTTAGTGTACTTCTACCTTGAACACAATGTTCATGGTAGCGCTTTTACCAAAAGTTTAGCATTGATATATCAGCACGTCAAACCTTTTACTATAAAAAGATTGCCTTGCTTGTGACTCTTTGATCAGGACGAGGTTCAGCCGAGTGATGGTATAATGGAATTAACATACAGGAAAGGACCTCAATTATGGAAGAAATGTATGACGTGACGATCGTCGGTGGTGGACCCGCGGGAATGTTTGCGGCCTTTTATTGTGGCTTACACGAACTGCGGACCCAATTAGTTGAAAGCCTCCCACAATTAGGTGGGCAGGTAGCGGCCCTCTACCCCGAAAAGCAAATCTGGGATGTCGCTGGGATGCCAGGCGTAACCGGCCAGGAATTGGTGAACCGGCTAAACCAGCAAATGGCCATTGCCCCCGTTGACCAGTTCTTAAATGAAACGGTCGATGACGTGGTCAAGGAGGCTGATGGGACCTTTACCATTAAGTCGGCCCAACGGACTTCTTGTTCCCGGGCGGTAATCGTTGCGCTTGGTAATGGCGCATTTACCCCCCGCAAGCTGAGCTTAAACGGGGCGGACGAGGTAGAAGGCCACCAGTTACACTACTTTGTCAAGCACGCGGCCGATTATACCGGCCAGCGGGTGGCGGTACTTGGCGGTGGGGATTCGGCCATCGACATCGCACTGATGCTTGAGCCGGTCGCTAAGGAAGTTAGTATCGTGCACCGCCGGGATGAATTCCGGGGTCTTGAACACACCGTGACGAAACTCCAGCAGTCCAAGGTGAACCTGGTGACCCCATACCTGCCTAAAGAAATTGCGGTCGAAGACGACCAGAGTGTTACCCTGAAGTTAAAGAAGCGGCGTAGTGACGAGGAACGCGAATTACACGTGGACCAGCTAATTGTCAATTACGGTTTTACGTCTAACAATGCCGCGCTGAATAAGTGGTCGCTGGGGCTAGCCAGCGAGCATCACTTAATTAAAGTTGATTCAATGATGAAGACGAACGTTGACGGGGTCTATGCAATTGGTGACGGGGTGACCTTCCCTGGTAAGGCGGCCCTAATCGCGGCGGCGTTTGGCGAAGCACCAACTGCCGTGACCGCAATTGCTAAGCAACTTTATCCGGATAAAAAGATTGCAATGCACAGCTCTTCAATGCATCTCGGTAAATAAAATAAAGCGGAAGCACGTTTCACTTAGTATGAAGCGCGGTTCCGCTTTATTAGTTTATCAATAATATCAAGAATCAGTTTTACTAACAGGCACAAGTTCATTAGTAACCACAGCTTGGTAGCGGCCCCCCAGCCGACCGGACGCAAGCCAAAGTGGAACAAAAGGTCGAAGAGGATAATTAACAGGATGTACAGCAGGTTTGCCCGTAAGATGTCCTTCGACCACTTGTGCGTGACGATGTATCGCCAAATTGTCTTAATTCTTTGCATTTAATGCGCCCCCTAATTAGCCGATGTTTGCGTAAACCACGGCGACAATAAAAAAGAGGAGGGCGGTTAAGTATGAAACCTTTAGATTATTACGCATTGAAATCCCCATCTTAATCAGTTTGATTGATCAAAAGCAATTGTAATATTACCCACCTATAATATAATAAAGTTGTTTTTGAAAATTGTAAACGAGAGTGTTGAACACTTATGACCTTAAAACTAAAACATTTAATTTATCTTATTTTTTGCTGTCTGGTAGTGGGGGTGGTATTAAGCCACCGGGTTCAAACGGTTCACCGCCAGCAAGCAATCCAAGAGGCCCAACGTGCTAAGCAGATGACACAAAAGACTAAGCAAGCAGCCCATGCGACAAGTACGGCCGCGGTGGGAGCTATGCGGCAGCCGATTAACTGGCGTAAGTCCTCCGAGACGAAACCATACCCTAATTTGGCAGCAGCTAAGCACCTCTGGGTAAAGGTCCAGCTTAAGCAGAACCGGACGTACGTGTATGATGGTAAGAAGTTAATCTACACAATGTATTGCACCGGGGGAAAGTACCGAACCGACCCGAAAACCGGCGAGCAAAAGAGCATGACACCGACGGGAACCTACCACATTGAAGACCAACGTGGTGATAGTTTCTATAATTCAGAACTCCAGGAAGGGGCTAAGTACTACGTTTCCTGGAAGAACCACGGTACGTACCTCTTCCACAGTGTGCCAACCAGCAGCGGTGGCAAGATTAATACCAAGGAAGCGGCTAAACTGGGGAAAACACAAGGCTCACATGGCTGCGTTCGGCTGTCAGTACCGGATGCACGATGGTTTTCCAAGACGGTGCCGGTCGGTACCAAGGTTGTAATTACTAATTAACCTGGGAATGGACAAACTTAAGACCGAAGAGGACTAAGTTAACGATTACCAGGGCGATAATAGTGGTCCAAAAAGAGAAGCGGACCAGGGGAACAAGAAAACCGAGGAGATTGTAAAAAATGACGGCAAGAACTAGCTCGCCGTTACAAATGATAACCTCCTTGAGAAACTTTGGTGAAAAGTAATCCGACAACATGTAAAACCTCCTTAGCGGATAATGATTGGTATGCCCTTAGGAAGGGCCTGGATCCATCGGGCGTCTGGCTTTGACAACTGGATGGTACCCGGAACCTTAACGGGGTCTTGGAGCCAGTTATTGCCGACGCGGTGCTGGTTAACCGCGGCAACCGATTCAAAGTAGAAGTGGTGACCAAATTCGGACCAGTCAAAGCCGGTCACTAAGGTAGTCCCCCGCTTTTGGTAAAGCTGCTGACCGGACTTAGCCTGGCTGGTTAAGTGCTGGGGATACAGGTTTATTTGGGCGTGCATCATGTAGATTACCCGTGACCCGGTCAATACGTACACGCGTTTAAGGGCTGGTTCCGCAACGAGGCGGAGCTTTTTAGTATGCGCCAGAGACGGGTAGTTTTTGTGCTCCGATGGGTGGTGGCAGTTTACTGACCGCATGAGGTTCACGTTGCGGACCTGGCTGTGGCAGGTGGCTTCGGGGATAAATTTGCCAGCGTCAAGGTAGGTATGGACATTGACGACCAACACCATTACCAAAAAAAGACTGAGCGTAATTAAACTAAGTCGCTTTAATTCACTATTCATGGTTGGATTCCTTTGTAGTAAAATACATGTGGCTATCTTAGCACACTTTTAGGCGGGGAGCGTAAGTATGATCGGAAGAAAATTTATTAAACAGTTGGCGGTATTCATGATGATACCATTGATCCTTAGCTTGGCAACCAGTGCGGGTGCGAGCGGCCGGATTGATGCCTCTGCAGCAATGATGGTGGATGCGTCGACCGGGCAGGTCTTATACGCACAAAATGTGAACAAGAAGCTCCCGGTGGCGTCGATTAGTAAGCTGCTGACCGTAGCGGTGATCCATGATGAACTGAAGCAGAATGCAATCATGGCCAATACTAAGGTGAAAGTTTCTTCTGACATTGCGGCGATTGCTAACGACCCTAATTATTCGGCAATTGGTGTTCAGCAAGGGGCGTCGTACACCGTTAAGGAACTACTTAATGCGGCCATGGTTAAGTCGGCAGACGGGGCGACCCTAGCCCTCGCGAGTGCTGATGGGAGTAGCATGGAAGAGTTTAATCTCCGAATGGCTCAAAAGGCGAAAGAGATTGGCCTGAAGAATTATACAATTGTTAACCCGGTGGGGCTGACGAACGGTGATTTGAAGGACCTCAAGTTACCCCAGTATTCTGATAAGGCGGAAAATGCTATGACCGCCCGGGACGTGGCCATCTTATCCCGCTACCTAATTCGGACCTACCCCCAACTGCTGCAGGTAACGGCACAAAAGCAGGCCAACTTCTTCATCACGAAAAATAAGACTGTCCAAGCGACCAACCTAAACAAAATGCTCCCGGGCGACCAATACGCGGTCAAGGGGGTCAAGATTGATGGCCTTAAGACCGGGACATCGGATGCAGCGGGAGCGTCGTTTGTCAGTACTGGGACGTACCGGGGTCACCGTATCATTACGGTAGTCTTGCACGCTAATGGTAAAAATAAGGATGCCCGGTTTACGGCGACCCAGGAACTCTACGATAAGTTAAAGCAAATGCCGACGTCAGAGATTACCCTACCACAGCGGCTGCACACCCAGCGGGTTGAAAATGGTCGCCAGCGTACCGTTAGCGTCCAGCCCCGCAAAATTAGTGTTTGGAGTGACAAGGTAGGTAATAACTATAACTTGGCGGTTAAGTTAAACCGACGTAGTAAGAACAACAAGGTGCTGGCACCAGTCCGTAACAACGAACGGATTGGTGAACTAGAGTTATCGAGTCCAGAAATTCAAACGGTCGACCACGAGCCGTTATCCTACACGCTTTACAGTAGCGAGCAAGTACCGGTTGGTAACTTCTGGCAACGGTTGTGGCATTAATAAAAAGCTCTCGAAAATGGTAGTATCTGCTAGCAAAGGAATGCTAGAATTAGGGTGATGATCTTACCACAAGGGAGGGGTATTAATGGCTAAGGCAAATGCTGCATCATTTCAGCGGACTGGTAAAAGTATCTTTTTTGCCCTGCTGTATGGGTTGCTTTCGGCGATTGCAATCAATGATTTCTTAAACGTCACTAATTCATATTCGGTAGGGGTACTTGGTGCTGCCCAGTTAATTCACGCGCTGAATAGTCACCTGAGTATGAGCTTGTTGATGACGCTTTTTAACGTGCCATTGTTTATCTTTGCATGGCGGGTATTTGGATTCCGGTATATCTTGTTTTCGGGTCTAGCGGCCCTATCGAACATTGTCTTTTTAGGAATTATTCCAACCATGGTACTCGTCAAGGACCCGCTTACTAACACGTTGATTGGCTCGGCAATGATTGGGTTAAGTGTTGGCTGGTGTTTTAACAACGGGTTTACAACCGGGGGGACCGATATCATCGTGACCTACTGTCAGCGGCGTTTTCACAAGAACGTTGGTTTTTTTGCTAACACGGTAAATGGGATTATCGCCCTTTTGACCCTGATCTTTTTCGGCCCGGGACGGATTATTTACACCGTGATCGGGATGCTGACGGTCAATGGTTTGATGGATTATGCTTTTGCGTCACAGACGGATGTGATGGTAGTAATCTTCACGAAGAAGGCTGACAAGTTGATTAAGCAACTACGTAATTTTACCCATGGTGCGACGGTCCTGCGTGGTGAAGGTGCCTATACCGGAAAGCCGACGGATGTCATCATGGTTGTAACGCCGCGGGGGCAGTTTGCCTTCTTGCGTGACCTGGTCAAGGCAGTTGATGCCAATGCTTTCATGAGCATCCAAAAGTCGGATGTTGAACAGGGTGAGTATACGCATTACTCGCTGTAGGGATAATGTGAAAGAAAAAATCTGGTATTAGTAGGAAAAAGTCCTTGCTAATACCAGATTTTTTACTTTACAGAATCTTTATCTCATTACAGGTTATCGCCCTTCTCGTATTGGAAGAGGGAGTTTTGTAACGAGTCATTGATTAATTCATGGATGATCTTCTTTGACATATCAGTGATGTGGTTGGCGGTTTCGATGTTTGAACTAGTAAGGAAGTTAGTTAATTCATTACCGTCGTATGAAGCGGCTTTAGCATCCGTGGCCGCGATCTGGCCAAGACCATAAGACAAGACTTGACCCCGGTAAGTGTTAATCTTGTTGATGAATTGGTGGTACCGTGGCTCGGTAATTACTTGCATCAGCTTATACATCCAGTAGGCGCTGTCTGGGGAGTAGTTCTTGCCAGCAACCTTATAGTTATCCGGCGTGTCGTTGGCGTTGGCAAAGAACGGTACGTATGGGCTAAAGGCGTGGAAGCCGAGGTTAACCCATTGAATGGCAGCGTACTTAGCAGGGACGTCATTTCTGATCTGAAGAACACTGGAATTCTGGTTCCGGTCAAGTGCTAACGGCCGAAAGAGCTTCCGTTCGCGTTCATCGCCGCTGGAGTAGGTGCCCATTGGGTCGTACTTCGTCTCTTGGTAGTGGCTGCTAAGGAAGTTTTGAACGTCCTGGACACTCATTAAGTGGTCTGGCCGCTGGCAGAACGGAATATGGGAACTAGTCGGGTCCTGCTTAACCGATGGGGTAAACATCTTTTGACCGTACCAAGCCCGTGGGAAGTTGTAGTAAGCATCCCCTTCGTCATGGGTACCAAAGATGTCTCGGTAGTTGAAGTGACCTGGGTCCGGGTTGAGGTGGTACTTGTCAACAAAGTCCCGGATACCTGGCGCGTACATAAAGTTGTCGGGGTCATCAAAGTCGACTTCTTCGATGCAGGCGATGTTTGGTGCAATTGCATAGCAGTCGTCAGGGATCCGCATTGCGACCCACTGGTGGCCACCTTCCATTTCCATGTACCAAACTTCGTCCTTATCTGCAAAGGCCATCCCATTGGATTCACCGGTACCATACTTTTCAATCATTGTTCCAAGCTTTTTGACCCCTTCACGGGCATTCTTGATGAATGGCAGTACCAAGTAGACCATGCATTCTTCGTCTAAGCCATTAGGAACTAATGGGTCATACGCAAGTACCCGTTCATTTGTTGTTTCAGTTTGACATCCCGTCATCGAAACGTTGTACTCGTTGATCCCTTGCTGGTCCCAACGGCCATAGCCCTTAACACCAACTGCACACGAGGTGAACCGGCAGCCCTGGCCGTGCAGGTCACACTCAAAGCCGTTGTAGTCGGAAACGTAGTGTTCACCGTCATAGTTCTTAGCTGGGAAGACCCGGTAAGTAATCGGGTTGATTCCGTTATACCAATCTTCGTCCCGGGCAACCATTGTTGAACCGTCGACACTTGCCTTTTTACCAACTAAAATTCCTGTACATGCGTTAATAAATGGCTTCATAACTAACAACCTCCTCAGCGATTAAGTGAAAAATAATACAAACCACTACCTTCACTGTAGTAGTTATTAGTTTTTTGTAAAGCGCTTTCTTTAAACAAAACTGGGAAAAAACTCGGTTTTCTCCCAGCCTCGTCTTCGTTAGTGGCTAGTAATTTAAGCGAATTTGTAAGGACCCGGTTTCAACCATTTCACCCAGGGCCTTCATGGCTTCATTATAAGCGGCCGTTGCGGTCTGCTCGTTGGCCTTTTGCAACAGGTCGGTGAGTGGTTTGCCACCCAGGTCATCTGCCTGTTGGTCAGTCGTAATTAAAACGTGACGGCCGGCAGCGATCGTGTTTTGCTTAAGTGCTTCAATCAGGTAGTTGTAACGCTTCGGGTGGTCGTCCGCAATTGTGGTAATTGCGTGTGTTAGCCAGTACATGTTGGTGATGTCAAACTTTGGCTTAGTGTCGCGGTATTGAGCTGGCGTGTCGAGGATGTTGGTGTAGAATGGGGCAATTCCATTGAAGGCGTTCGGACCAAAGGCCAGCCAGCAGATCCCCGCTAATTTTTCGGGAACGTCATTACGAATTTGCAAGATATGCAACTCCTGGTTCCGCTGGAAGCCAATTGGCCGGAAAGCATGTTGCTCGGCAGCAGATCCCCGGTCGCTGTATGGGTCGTAAGGAGTGTGCTGGTAGCGAGAACTGAGTGCGTACTTAACATCTTCGATTGTCAACCGGTGTTTGGGCCGCTTAGCAAATGGCAATTCGGGGTTGTCAGGTTGTTCAACGTCGCTAGGATTGAAGAGCTTTTGAACGTACCATTGCCGGGGGATGTTATAGGCGTAATCGGAATCGTTATGGCTACCAAAGATGTGGCGCAAGTTGTAAGTTCCCTTGCCATCGATATTAAGGTGGTAGGTGTCGATCATTTCTTGCAGGTCAGCCGATGCCAGGGTGTCTTCAGCTGCAAAGTCAAAGTCGGTGATACTAAACCAGTTTGGTGCGACAACGTAGGCATCATCAGGAACCCGCTTGGCTGCCCAGTGATGGCCACCAATTGTTTCCATATACCAAATATCATCCTTGTCAGAGAAGATGACCCCGTTAGATTCATAGGTACCATACTTTGCAAGGTACCTGCCGAGTAATTCGACCCCTTCCTTAGCAGAGTGGATGTACGGTAGCACGATGGTGACAAAGTCTTCTTCACCAATCCCGGCCTTGACGAATGGGTCGACACCGAGAACCCGTGAATTAGTGGTGCTGGTTTCGGTGGCCGACATGGCAACATTAGCGGCATTAATGCCACCTTCTCCCCAGACCCCCATTTCTTTTTCCTTGCCTGTTAACTCCGGCAGGGCGGTGTAACGTTGGGGTGCGCTTGGCAATTCGACCTTACACTTCGAGGTGACGGATTGGTATTCCGTCGGCTGTTGCTCAGGAGTAATGACGACAAAGCGCTTGGGGTTAAAGGCGTGGAAGTAGTCTTCGTTCCGCGCGATCATGGTGGAACCATCAGCACTAGCACCCTTCCCCACTAAAATAGTTGTACATGGCATAACACAATAACCTCCTTAAAAAGTTTCACCTTCATTCTAGAACAAAGAAAGGGCTTACTCAAATGAACAAAAAAAGCGGACCGCTGTCGAGTGTCAACAGTGATCCACTTACGCTAGTAAAATTACTTATTATTTGCATCAGGATTAGTGATCTTAATCCGGTTGGAGTCAGTTGATGAGTGGTTTTGCTCCGGCGCATCGGTGCTGTAGTCATCAACGGTTGACTGGTCGTGGTTTTCGCTAAAGATACTGGTTGACTTGTTCCCCTTCTTCTTTTCAATCTGCTCGGCCCGTTTTAACCCGTTGGAATAGTTGTAATCAGCCGGGTTGACTGGTTTGAAGCCTTTCGGGTGGTAGAAGCGGAGCAGGTTCTTTTCGTTCAGAGAGTCAGAAAGACTAAGCTCTTTTTGAACAAATTCTTGTTCCTTTTTCAACCGTTTCTTTTGTTTGGCGGTGAGTTTAGCAACCTTACCGGTCCGGTTATCATAGATCGTGCCCCCAACGCTGGTGAAGTGTGGGGTGACGAAGTCCTGGTTCCGGAAGGCGACTAGCTGGCTATGCTGCTTGGAGAAAAGGTCGGTCCCAAATTGAATATAGCGCTTGGTGCTAATCCCAAGGAGGTGGAGGAGGGTCGGCAAGACGTCGACTTCGCCACCGTACGTGTGCTCAATCTTACCGTGGCCACCGGCGTTCGGAATGACGAACATTAATGGGACCCGCTGGAGCTGGGTGTTGTCAAAGTCGGTCCAGTTGTCAGCGTTCTTGCCCAGGACACTGGCCAGCGAGGTGTTCTCACTATTTGAAATTCCATAGTGGTCACCGTAGATCATGATGATTGAGTGGTCATACACGCCGCTCTTTTTAAGGTAGTTAAAGAACTCCTGGAGTGACTGGTCGAGGTAGTGGGCCGTGACGAAGTAGTTATCGACGTTTGCGTCACCCGTATCGGTTGTCTGGAAGTTCGGGTCCTTATCTTCATCGTCAAGGTCGTACGGGAAGTGGTTGGTAACAGTAATGAACTTGGTGTAGAACGGTTGTTGAAGCGTCTGCAAGTACTTGATGGAGTCTTTAAACAGCAGCTTGTCTTTTAGGCCGTACCCGGTTGACTTGTCGCCGGAAGTATCGTAGTAACTGGCGTCAAAGAAGTACTGGTAGCCAAGGTTCTTATAGACGTTGTTCCGGTTCCAAAAGCTGGCAACGTTACCGTGGAAAACAGCACTGGTGTAACCGGCCCGTTGCTTGAGAATTGCCGGTGCGCCCTGGAAGGTGTTATCACTACCGAGCGTGGCGAAGAGGGACCCCTGCGGCAAACCAAAGGTACTGGTCTCCAGCATGTTTTCGGCATCACTGGTCTTCCCCTGGCCAACCTGGTGGAAGAAGTTGTCAAAGGCGTAGGTATCATTACTGTGATAAAGGGAGTTGAGGAAGGGGGTAACTTCCTGGTCGTTAATCTTTTTATCGATTAAGAACTGCTGAAAACTCTCCAGGTGAATGACAATAACGTTGCGGCCCTTCGCAATCCCAAACATCTGGGGGTCCGGTTTGGCATAGTGCTTGTCCGTAAACTTCTTAACCTTAGTTAGCTCCGACTTGGTGGCACTTTGCCGCATCTCATGAATGTGTTGGGACTTAACCAGGTCGTAGCTGGTGAAGGCATCAATCCCCAGGTACTTGACGATGTACGTCCGGTCAAAGGTCCGACCCAACAACTGGGGCCGGTCCATTTCGGCAAAGGAGAGGTTAACACCAAACAAAACTAATGACATTGAGGTGAAGGCAAAGGCTAACCGGGTACCAATTGCCCGCTTGTCAAAACGGATGACCCGACAGAGCATCAGCACTACGATGACGACGATGTCGAGCCAATAAAAGATGTCATGGAGATTGGTCAGCGCCAGTGAGCTACCGCTTAGCCCCTGATTAACCTTAGAGTAGCCCGTCATCGTTGCGATCGTCATGAAGTCCGTAAATTCACGGAAGTAAATTACGTTTAGGTATAACAAGAGCGTGTTAGCAATATCTAGCCCCATGATTACCGGGTAGAAAAAGCGTGCACGCTTAAAGTAAAATGCAATACTATAGATTAAAGCAGTGGTGGCCAGCGGGTTGAATACCAAGATGAGGTATTGGAAGAGCCCATTGGCACCAAGCTTGAAATCAGTAAAGTAAGCAAATAAGGTTTTAAACCAAAAAAGGACCACTAGTAGGGTGAAGAAACCGATCCTAGTGTCCACAAATTTGCTTAATTTTTTCATTAGGAATGTTCCTCGCAATCGATCAAATAAATGATTAATTTTAGTAAATCAGGACCATTTTATCACAGATTACGGGTGAACAATTATTTCGTCTAAATCATTGAGAAAACTTAATTGTTTGCGCGCGCCGGTACCGGCGTGGGTCCCGTCAGCCAGTCGTACTGGAAGAGACGCTTGAGGTGGCGGTTAACTGGGATCCAGATCCCGGCCTTTAGGATATCCTTTAAAGAAGCCAACATGGCTTTATCCTGTTGGTATGTTTGGGAGAGGGGAATTCGTAATTTTTGCCCATCCTCAGTAACGACTTTAACGGTTCGGCCAGAGACCGCCACAATTTTGGCCGCGACAATTTCGGGATGACTGGTATCTTTAAGAGTCATATTCATTCCTTCCTTCTATGCTGTTTAGTCTACGGTGGGAATATGAACAAATTGTGTTTAAAAACCTAAGTCCACCCTAAGTTAATTAGCTGGGCTTATCGACTTGTAAGCGGTACAATAGGATTGACATTGATTAGTGGAGGCCCAATTATGACGAAGTTAAACTTATACCTGGTCCGGCATGGCCAGACCTATTTCAACATCTATAATAAGCTCCAGGGCTGGAGCAATTCACCGCTGACGGAGAAGGGGAAAGAAAATGCCGTTGCGGCTGGTAAACGGCTGCAAAATATCCACTTTACGGCCGCTTTTTGTTCTGATACCACTCGGGCAATGGAGACCATCCAAAAGATCCTGGACCTAAACCAAGCGGACTCGGTAACCAAGCCCGATACGGCCCCGTATTTTCGGGAGGAGTTTTACGGCTCTTATGAGGGAACGAACATGGATATTGCCTGGTACAATGCCGGCGCCCCCCACGGCTATAAGAACTTTCACGACATTGTTACTGCCCACTCGATTGGCACGGCCAAGGACTGGCTCAAGGACGCCGATCCCTTCCATGACGCAGAAAATAATCAGGAATACTGGGCCCGTGTTGACAAGGGGATTGCCCTAATTCGTAACGCTGGCCTACCGGACGGCAGCAACGTTCTCTGGGTTAGTCACGGTAACACGTTGTTGAGCCTGGTCGAACGGTTTGGTGGTGGCAAGTATGACGTCACGGTCCGCCCCGACAACGGCAGCTTGACACAGATGCAGCTGACGGATGACGGTATTAAAATTATTTCCTATAATAAATAAACGAATTAGACGGGTGCCCCGGCAACAAGTAGCCAGGCGCCCGTTTTGCGTTATAATGGGAGCAGTTTACTTTTTAAGGAAGTAGTTTATTAATGTCAAAATTTAAACGGCACACGAGACACGAAATGGCGGTCTGGGAACAGACCCAGGCGACCGAGTTAGCCAAAATTCGGGCGTCGCAGCGTCACCTAATCTACAACGTGGCGGCCTACCTGTTAATCTCCATTCTTGAGTATTGGTTGGCAGCAATCAGTAAGTCCCAAACCCTCCGGGCGGATGCCTTTAATAATCTTTCCGGGATTATCTCGACGGTCCTATTAATGTTGGGCCTTCACATCGCCCAAGATGTTGATGATGATGACATCATTGGTGCCCGGCTGCCGAAGGGAAACTACCAGGCCCACATGGGTTCTGACCAGCGGGTTCAGTTTGTCCGCTGGCGGTATGAAACCATCTTTTCGCTGGTCACCGCAGTGGTGATGATCGCTATTGCTTTAAACGTTATCATTGATGGGATCAAGGCCTTACTAAGCCCGGCTAGCCGGGTAGTTCCCCAACCGGTGGCGATCATTGGTGCCGGGATTGCCTCAGTGATTATGTTGGTGGTTTGGTACATGAACCGCCAGACCGGGCGAAAGTTGCAAAATGCGGCCCTATTGGCATCGGCCCAGGATAGCCTGAGTGACGCCTTTACCAGTATTGGGACCATGATTGCGATTGCCGGCGCCCTCTTATTTGACCTGGCCTGGCTCGATGGGGCGACCAGTATTGTCGTCGGTTTCTTCATCCTTTATTCAGGTTTGAAGATCTTCTTTGATAGCAGTCTGAACCTGACCGACTATTTCGACCCCCAAGCGGAGAAGGAGTATGGTGACGCAATTCACGATGTGGCAAAGGTCCGGCGAGTAGTTGAATTAAAGGCCCACTACAACGGGAACGTGGTGACGCTTGACGCCACCGTAATGGTTAACAGTAAGATGACGGTGCTGGAGAGTTTCCAGCTGTCAGAACGAATTGAGCAGATGCTCCGGGAAAAGTTCGGCATCATTGATGCCGACATCTCCTTCATTCCAGACCCGAAGACCTTTAAAGATAAAGACGTTAAGGGCCGGATTTAATTTAACGAAATGTATGGGGTGGTGACCTAATCGTCACCGCCCTATTTTTATGCATCTGTTCGGGGAGGATATCGAATAAAAATACTCTTTACCTAAATTTTATTGAATATTAATTCTTTAAATTGTATATTAGACGCAAGCAGAAGGTATTTTTATGAAAAAGGTTAAGCATTTATTCTTGCTCTTTGCGTTGCTCTTCTCCTCCCTGCTTGCGCCAGTCAGTGCGCTGACAGACAACAGTACTGGTGCGAGTTCAGCAACATCGACGTCGCAAAGTAGTGTGGCAGCAATTAAAAAGCGGGGAAAGATTGTTATCGGTACAGCTGCTGATTACCCACCCTACGAATTTTCGGTTGAGGAAAACGGGGTTAGTAAGCGGGTTGGTATTGACATTGATCTCGGCAAACAATTAGCAAAGGATTTAGGGGTCAAGGCTGAATTTAAAGTGATGAACTTTGACTCCTTGCTGGTGGCACTGGAAACGCACAAGGTAGACGTGGTGATTGCGGCAATGAGTCCGACTCCTGAACGGGCTAAGAGCGTTGACTTTTCCCAGGTGTATTACGGCGATAACCAAGATATTGTAATTAATAAGGCTGACCAGGCAAAATATAAGACGCTAAAGGATTTTGACGGTCGGGTAATCGGTGCCCAGAATGGGTCTGAGCAGTATGACCTAGCTAAACAGCAGATGAAGGGTGCCAAGCTCAAGCGACTTGACCGGGTTAACAACCTGATCATTGCCTTACAGTCGCATAAAGTTGATGGGGTGGTGATGGATTCTACCCGGGCCAAGGCCTTTGTTGCTAATAATGACCAATTAAAGGCGATTAACCCCCACTTTAAGACCAGTGGCCAGCAGGGAACTGCCGTTGCGGTGGCCAAGGACTCACCTGGACTGGTAGCGGCAACCAACCAGACAATTGCAAAGCTCAAGAAGAATAACACCTTCGACCGGGTTTACATCCCCCGTGCAGGGAAGTACATGAGTCAGGGAGCTAGGCAAAATACGGTTTGGAATTACTGGAATTACTTTGTCTTGGGGGTTGGCAACACCCTTTTAATCACGATCTTCGCGGTGTTCTTTGGTTTTCTCTTGGGCTTACTCTTTGCACTGCTCCGGTGGTCAAAGAACTTGCTTTTCCACAGTATCGCGGTTGCCTACATTGAATTCATCCGGGGAACCCCAATGATGGTTCAGGTAATGTTTGTTTATTTTAGCATTGGTGAGCTTATCCAGGATATTCCAGCGGTAGTTGCGGGGATTATCGCCATCTCGATTAATTCTGGGGCCTACGTTGCGGAAATTATCCGGTCCGGGGTCCAGGCTGTTAATCATGGTCAAACTGAAGCTGCCCGGAGCCTCGGGATGAGCAAGCAAGAAACAATGCGTTATATTATCATGCCCCAGGTATTGCGTAATATTTGGCCGGCCTTGGGTAATGAGTTTATTACCCTATTAAAGGATAGCTCGATCGTCTCGGTAATTGGGGTGGCTGAGTTAATGTATCAGACCCAGCTGGTCCAATCAGCCACGTATAAGGGAGCATTGCCACTGTTTATTGCAATGGTAATTTACTTTATTTTGACCTTTACATTGACTCGACTATTAAATTATGGGGAAAGAAAACTTAACCGGTCATAAATAAAAGCGGTATCCAGAATTCGTGAACTTCAACGAACTCTGGATACCGCTTTATTATGTTATTTGGTATGGGCAGCTGAAATTTCCTTTGGTGCCCACTTTAAGCCGATCCCAGTAAACCCGCTAATAATTGAAAAGACGGGTGACAGGAGACTAAAGAAGACGAAGGGGAGGAAGTGAAGAACGGGGACCCCTAGTGTGGACGCGGTAAAGGAGCCGGCCACGCCCCAGGGAATCAGGTAGTTGATGACGCTTCCCCCGTCTTCGAGGACCCGGCTAAGGGCTAGTGGTGACAGGCCGATCCGCATGAAGGCGGGCTTAAAGGCCTTCCCCGGAAGGATCACGGAAAGGTATTGTTCACCAACGAAGAGGTTGATGCCAATACCGGCTAGGATGGTAGTTGAAACCAGCGGCCCTGGCTTACGAAGGTGTTTAACCAGCGGTTCCATAGCCGACTGGACGACGTTGAACTTCATCAAAATCCCCCCTAGTGAAAGGGTCACGATGATTAAAGAGACGGTGGCCATCATGCTGGTAATTCCGCCCCGGGACAGTAAAGCATTGACGGTTGAATCGCTGGTGTGGGCAACGAAACCATCGCTGATTAGGCTGGTAAGGGACTTTAGTGACTCGTGGGGGAATTGACAAAAGATCATTACGACCGTCACAAGTATATTAATAAAGAGGGTGGGGATTGCGGGAATGTGACGCCAGGCACAGACGAACATTAAGGCAATTGGCAGAAGCGCCCACCAGCTGATGGCAAAGTGCTGGGTTAAGACCGCAGTGGTGTGGGTGATCCGTTGTGAATTGGCTGCGGAACCGGCACTGCCCAGCAACCAGAACAGAATCAAGGAGACAACAAAGGAAGGGATGGTGGACCACATCATGTTCTTAATGTGTTCAAACAGGTCGCTGCCAGCAATTGCTGACGCCAAGTTGGTGGAGTCGGACAGCGGGGACATCTTATCGCCAAAGACGGCCCCAGAGATGATTGCCCCGGCTACTAGCGCGGGGTTAATGTTCATGGCCATCCCCATCCCAAAGAGGGCAATACCAATTGTTGAGATTGTTGTGAACCCACTACCGATGGCCACTCCCACCAGTGAACAGACCACAAACGTTGACGGGATAAAGAAGTGACTGGAGATGAGCTTGAAGCCTACCACCATGATGGCGGGGATGATTCCGGCCTGGATCCAGACCGCAATGAGGGCCCCAATCAGGATGAAGATAAAGATCGGAATAATTGCGGTTGAGATTCCTTCGATGATTCCTTGGTGCACGTCCTCCCAAGAAGCGCCCCGTGCACGGGCCCAAAAGACGAGGAGGGCAATGGTAAAGAGCACTGGGATCTGTGGTGAGAGCCCGAAGTGAATTACTGCTGTTCCCAAGATGATGAGCATAATTACTAAAATAGCAATGGATTCGCCAAATCGAACTTTTTTCATGTGTCAAATCCTCCTTAAAATAAAAAAAGGTCCCGTTGAAGTTAATCAACGGGACGATTACATTAAACCGTGGTACCACCCAGGCTATGAAACACTGTTTCACACTCTTATCAGGTGGTAACGGCACTGATCATGGCCGGACAATTGGCTACTCGTGATAATTCAGCCCAGCTGCCTGACCGGTTCGCACTTCACCACCGGCTCTCTGACCCCCAGCAACGGGACCTACTGAAACGATAATTGTTGTGGTTATGATAACTAATTCGTTATTCTTTGTCAAACCGTCAGTTACTTTTCCCGGGCCCACCGGTGGTTAAAAAGGAGGTTGAGGAGGACCGCTGAGACGCTGGTAACGACGATCCCGTTACCCAGGATGATTTGGACTTCGGTTGGTAAGTGCTGGAAGAGTTGGGGATACATCGTGATTCCCAGGCCGAGCCCGATCGAAACTGAGGCGGTCAGCAGGTTGGCATTCTTGGAAAAGTCGACCTTGTGCAAGATCTGTACCCCTTGTACTCCGACCATTCCAAACATGACAATCATGGCGCCCCCTAGAACTGGCTCGGGGATAACGGTCGCCAGCGCCCCAATTTTAGGCAGGAGCCCTAAACCCAGCAACAAAAAGGCGGCGTAGTAAACTGGCCGCCGGGTCTTGACCCCGGACATTTTAAGGACCCCGACGTTTTCAGAGAAAGTGGAGTAGGGGAAGGTGTTAAAGAGACCGCCTAGGACAGCGGCGATTCCCTCCGCCCGGTAGCCGCGTTCGAGGTCCTTAGTGCTAAGCTGTCGGCCAGTAAGGTCGCTGAGGGCAAAAAAGACCCCGGTTGATTCGATCATGGTAGTCAAGGACACCAGCATCATGGTCACCATGGCAGAAAGGTTGAAGTGGGGAACCCCAAAGAAGAAGAGCTGAGGGGCATGGAACCAGGCGGCTTGGCTGACTGGTCTTAACGAAACTTGCCCTAGCCCACCCGCGATAAATGAAGCGACGAGGATCCCGATGAGGATGGCAATCGATTTCATGAAGCCCCGGGCAAATGCCGACACCAGCAGGATGATAGCAATGGTAAGAAAGCCGACCAGCAGGTTCACCGGTGTACCAAAAGAATTAGCACCTGGTGTTCCGCCACCCAGGTC
This sequence comes from Candidatus Limosilactobacillus intestinipullorum, assembly GCA_019117185.1. GTDB lineage: Bacteria > Bacillota > Bacilli > Lactobacillales > Lactobacillaceae > Limosilactobacillus > Limosilactobacillus intestinipullorum. The sequence goes on from DXAF01000013.1 coordinate 39,563, forward strand.
TTGAAAGCCGACCGGCACCAGGGTGAAACCAATGATGGTGATTAGCGAACCCGTCACGACCGGTGGGAAGAAACGCTTGAGATGGGCAAAGAAGCCGGCGATTAAGAACACGAAGACCCCGGCCGCAATGATGGCACCGTACATGTAGGTGATTCCAAGCTTGCCACCAATTGATTCTAGCGGGGTCACTGCCTGGACCGCACAGCCCAAGACAACGGGGAGGCCGATCCCCGTCAGTGGCGTTTGCTTGAGCTGCAAAAGAGTGGCTATCCCGCACATGAAGATGTCGATTGAAACCAAGTAGGTCATCTGCAGGCTAGAAAAGTGTAGATAATGGCCAATCAGCAGGGGGACGAGGACGTCGCCGGAGTACATGGCAAGTAGGTGTTGAAAGCCCAAAACCAGGTTTTGCCATTCGTCGGCGAACCGGTGATTAGTGAGTGGGGTGCGGGAAGTGGTTGAAGTTACTTGCTTCACGAATAATTCCTCCTTGGGTAAATTTAATGAAGTCAAATAACAGCCTAAGTTTAAAAATAAAAAGACAGAATTGCGGTCAAACACCGTTGACTGCAGTCCCGTATCGCTAATAAGTCTAAGTGCTTATAGTCCAGAATTTAAGGTTCTGGGTAGAAACTGCCGACCATATCACGGCATTATATAGGCTATCAATTTGAACAATTAAAAGTATCCTAACACCGCTGTGGCGGCTTGACAAGTCATTACTTCCACCAGCGGCGGTTAATTAAGAAGATCACACAGGCCACCATCAAGACGATGGTGATACCAATGGTAATTAGCCAAGAATAGTCCCAGTTGGCCAGGGGGAGCTTAACATTTTCACCATAAAAGCCACCGACAATGGTTGGAATCGACAAGACGATGGAGTAGATGGTGAGGTACTTCATTGTTTGGTTTAGGTCACTGTCTAAGACCTTGCTGTAGGCATTTGAGACCCGCTCGGAAACATCAGAGGTCATCTGGGCCATCTCCAGTCCCTGCTGGGCTTCGACAATCACGTCATCGAGGTCGTTACTCTGCCGGGTCGACATCTTACCAGTGAGGCGCCGCTTGAATTCGGCTAATAGGGAAACGTTCCCCTTCAGTGAAGTCAGGATATAGACTAGCCCGGTTTCAATTTCCATAAACTCGGTAATGGCTTTGCGGCCGGTCCGCTTCTGGAGGTTTTGCTGAATCTGCTGCCGTTGCTGGTCGACCCGTCGGAGGGGACCAAAGTAATTTGTGGAAAGGCGGTAGAGGACGGGGAAAACCAGGTCTAACTTATCGGTGACTGGCCCCCGCTTTTGTAAAATACGCAGTTGGTTGGCAATGATCCCGTTGACGAAGTTCGTCTTGGCGTTGGTAAAGGTAATAATATTATTGGTGGTGAGCATAATACCAATGGGAGCCGTTTGGGGAGCCGTCACTGCATGAGTAGGCACGTAGACGTCAAAGATCAACAGGGTGACACCGGCGTCCGGGTCCACTTCCACCCGGGCCTTTTCATAGGGGTCAATGGCGTAGTCCAGCAGCTCTTGAGTAACTTCGTATTTTTCGATCAGTGCCGCCCGCTCCCGGGGAAGGGGCTCGAAAACGCTGATCCACCAGCTGTGGTCATTGATCTTTTCGGTACTAAGCATGCCATTCACCTCCTAAAAAGTCTTATAATAATATTCAACGCTATAAAAGTACAAAAGTAAAGCACCACCGCTTAATCATTTTAATTTCCCGGGAAATATACGGTGGTAATATCAGAACAGTAAGGTGGTTGCGTAGTTGGAAGCACCAATTCGTTGGAAAATTGAAGAAGTTTTAGCCCCTGGACAAGAAACGGTCAGCCTGCGAACCCTGCTCCACCAGCAGTGGCTGTTACCCAACCGCTACATTCACTTTTTGCGGCGGCGACGGCACGTGCTAGTGAACGGACATTATCGTTACGTTAATGAACCAGTTAGCGCCGGTGGGACCGTGACAATGCTTTTTAACGGCGATGAGTTCCGAAGCCCGGCAGCCAACCGTTACCGGCCAACCAGTGATCCCCAATTAGACGTCCTGTTTGAGAACCGTTACCTCCTGGTGGTTAATAAACCACGGGGACAAAAGAGTCACCCTAACTATGCGGGAGAACCCGGAACGTTAATGAATGACGTGGCGGGCTACCTGACGGGGACCGGTGCGGGTGCTTTCATGGTCCACCGCCTCGACCAGGAGACCAGTGGGGCAATGATTGTGGCTAAGAACCCGGTGGTGGTACCGGTTTTAAACCGCCTTATTAGTACTGGTAAAATTCACCGGCACTACTACGCGGTGGTTGCGGGGACCTTGACGGGCCAGGGAGATTTTAGCTGGCCAATTGGTAAGGATGCGACTGACCGCCGCAAGTACCGGGTCGACGGGCTGGGGGCCAAGCCGGCCCGGACCCATTACTGGGTTTTGCAAACCACCGGTGACCGGACGCTGGTCCAGCTGGAATTGGCAACGGGGCGGACCCACCAGATCCGGGTTCACCTGGCACATGCTGGCCATCCTATCATTGGTGACCCCCTCTATGGCGATTTTTCTGACAGCCCAATGCTTCTTCACGGGGTGGCCCAGCAACTCGTTTTGCCATTTTCCTTTAAAAGGATGACGGTTCAGGCACCTTTGCCATACTATTTTCACAATTATCTGCTAAAATACGGGTTAGGTTAGATTAGGAAATTTTTTATCAAAGGGAGGACATTAATTGTCACTTTTAGAAAAGTTATATGGGCCCTTCTTTGACCCACATAATTGGGCAACGGTACTGACTTCTGGTCAAGACTGGCTGATTATTTTATCGTTGGTGTTGATCGAGTGTCTCTTGTCCGTCGATAACGCGGTTGTTTTAGCTGCCCAAACTCGGGTGTTACCAACCATAAAGGAGCAAGAGGAGTCGCTCTTTTATGGTATCTGGGGTTCCTACCTCTTCCGCTTTTTAATTATTGGGATTGGTACCTACCTGATTAACTTTTGGGAAATTAAGGTGATCGGGGCCGCCTACCTGGTTTACCTGGTATATCGTTTCTTCCATAACCGTTATTCCGGGAAGAAGCGACGGACGATTCGGACCAATGCTAACTGGCTAACCGGTCGGAAGCGCTTTTGGGCAGTGGTTGCGCAGATTGAATTCATGGACATTATCTTCTCGGTTGACTCTGTATTAGCTTCGCTAGCCATTTCCCCCAACCCGGTAATCGTCTTGATCGGTGGGCTGATAGGGATTGCCTGCATGCGGGGGGTAGCAGAAGTCATCATGAAGCTCATGCGTAAGATTCCGGAGCTAGAGCCAATGGCGTACGCTTTGATCTTTGTGATCGCGTTCAAACTGTTCTTGACGATTCCCGCAATTGATATTGAAATTCCTTCGCAAATTTTCGGGATGTTCATGCTCCTGGCGTTTGCGGTAACGATTATTGTGCACGTAATCCGGCGTAACCGGGATAAGAAGAATAAGGAGAAGAAAGTCAATGGCGATTGAAGCAAGTAGTGCAAACTTTGACCAGTTAACCACGGGGTCACTGACGGTGGTCGACTTCTGGGCACCCTGGTGTGGCCCTTGCAAAATGATGGCACCGGTCATGGAAAAGTTGGAGGAACAGTTTGGCGACCGAATTAAGTTCGTTAAGATGAACGTGGACGGGAACCAGGAAATCGCCCAGCGTTATAAGGTAATGAGTATTCCGTCACTGGTCCTATTTCGTGATGGGAAGGCGGTCGAGAAGGTAACGGGGGTGTATCCCGAAGCCAAGTTGGCCCACTACCTCAACCGAAAACTGGCGGAGAACTAAAAAAGTGGGAGTGATATAAGCTCCACAAAGAGAAAAATATGACAGCTTAGTACACGAAGAGGCCGCTAGCGTTCGAAAAATCCGAACACTAGCGGCCTCTTCGTGCTTGTGGGGGGCAGAAAAGCGAACTAGCAAGCTAGTTCTGTCTCGTTCCCTTTTATTTTTGGTCAAAATGCGGCTGGTAGCGTTTGTTTAACCATAGTGCAAGGGTAAAGGTTAAAAGGTCGGCGGCCGGTTGGGCGGCTAAAATCCCGGTATAACCAAAGAGGGCGTGCAGCACGATGATTACCACGGCAAAGATTAGCCCCTGCCGGCAAAATGATAACCAAAACGCCGGGCTAGCCTTCCCCATCGACTGGAACATTGTCGTAAAGACGAGGATAACCCCAGCGAGGGTGGCCGATGAGCTCAGCCAGCGAATCATGCTGGTCCCCTCCCGGATAACCACCGGGTCATTCATAAACAGGCGAATTAGTACGGGGGCAAAAATGATCAGAGCGATTGTGGCGATAAAGGCAAAACCGGCAACCACCAATAGGTCAAAACGGATCGTTTCTTGGAAACGGCGTTGGTCCTTGGCGCCATAGTTATAGCCGATCAGTGGTTGGGCCCCAAATGCCAGGCCAGCAACGATCATGTTAGTGACCAGGCTAATCTTTAACGCAATCCCCATGGCCGCGACGCTTGGGGCACCGTAGGCAATTAGGTAGCGGTTCGTTAGCGCCGTAGCAAAGGTTGCCATTAGGTTGGTAATGGAGGCGGGGATCCCGATGGCATAAATTTCCCACTGGAGCCGGCGGCTGATCTTGGTTTCCTTAATGGAGGTCGTTAGCTTCTTGCTCCGGTAGTGGGTGTAGTAAATCATAATGATGTCACTGATCACCATTGACGTTACGGTAGCGAGTGCCGATCCAGCAGCTCCCCACCCACAGGTGAAGATAAAGATCGGGTTAAGGATGATGTTGATCCCGGTACCGGTCATGCTGGCAATCATTGATTGAACGGCGAGTCCTTCCGTCCGCAAAATATTGGTGGGCGTCAGGCCGAAGATGACAAAGGTTGCCCCCCAGGCCATCACCAGGTAGTATTCCCGGGCGTACTTCCAGGTGCTCGGCGAAGCGCCTAGCAAGTGGAGAAAGGGGGTCTGGAAAACGAGCATAATGATGGTGACGAAGATCCCGCACAAGATTGATGAATAAAAGCAGTAGCCACTTACGAAGCGGCCAGTCCGGTCCTGGTGTTCGCCAAAGAGGCGGGAAATGACGGAACTGCCGCCGAGGCCAAAGATGTCACCAAGGGCAATCATCATGGTAAACAACGGCGCCCCCTGGGAAACCCCGGCAACCAGGTCGGGATTTTGGGTTTTAGCAACGAAGAAGGTGTCGACCATGTTATAGATCAAGGTGACGGTCATGCTTAGTACCACTGGTAGCACCAGGGTAAAGTAGGCTTTTTTGATTGAGGTATTTTCAAATAGGTCGTTCATTTTATTCACTCCAATAGTACCTATTCTACGGGCGTCTATGAAAAAATGTAAGGGGAATTTGTGGGGAATTCGTCGCCCAGCATAAAAACGGGGATGCCAGGGAGACAGAACTAGCTTGCTAGTTCGTTTTTCGAAGCGCAGCAAGCCTGTAGGGAACCCCCGTCGAAGCGCAACTAGCCTTTAGGAAGCACAAAGAGGGCTCTAGCGTTCGAAAAAATCCGGACGATAGAGCCCCTTTGTGGACTGCGCTGTAGCATTTTGCCCTTTACGAGGGCGTTATGTCATAACTCTTAGCGTCCCCGTTTCGTTTATTAATCTTCGAAGAACCGGTAAAGGTCTTCAGTAGTTAACTTGGCCTTGTCAGCACCTGTAAAGTCAGCACGGATCTGGCCATCCTTTAACACGATCAGCCGGTTGCCGTAGGTTAAGGCATCCTCCAAGTGGTGGGTGATCATCAGGGCCGTTAAGCGGTCCTGAGTGATTCGCTCGTTGGTGGCGTGCAGGAGGTTCAGGCTGGTGTGGGGGTCAAGTGCGGCCGTGTGTTCATCGAGTAGAAGAATATCTGGCCGCTTAAGGGTCGCCATCAGGAAACTGAGGGCTTGCCGCTGGCCACCAGAGAGGGCCCCGGTGGCGGTGGTCATCCGGTTTTCTAGCCCGTTATTCATGGTGGCGGCTAGCTTAGTGAAACGGGCTAGGTTAGGCTTGAGCCGGCGGGGAACAAGGTGGCGGTGTTCACCCCGCTTGGTGGCGAGGAGCATGTTTTCGGCCACGGTCATCCGGGGGGCAGTCCCCAGCTTAGGGTCTTGAAATACCCGCGCTAAAAAGGTGGTTCGCTGTTCTTCTGACGTCCGGGTAATGTCGGTGCCGTTGTGTAAGATTGCTCCCGAATCGGCGGGGAGGTTTCCCCCAATGACGTTAAAGAGGGTCGACTTACCCGCGCCGTTGGTACCGACAATGGTAATGAAGTCACCGGCGTTAATCTTAAGGTTAATCCCTTTTAAAATGGTAGTTTCATTAGCCGTCCCCTTATTGACAACGGTCTTAACGTTTTTAAGTTCCAGGATCGGCTTACTCATGTGGACGGACTCCTTTCAAAATTGGTTTTTTAATCTGGAGGTGTTGTTCCATTTGGGGAATCATCATGCAGATTGCGAGGACGATCGATGAAATCAGGTTGAGGTCGTTGGCAGAGAAGCCCAGCTGGAGGACCGCCAAAAGAATAATCCGGTAGATGATACTACCAAGGGTCACGGCCACTAACCGCTGGTTTAAAGTCAATTCACCAAAGGCTACTTCCCCAATAATAATGGAAGCCAGGGCGATGACGATGGTTCCGATTCCCATGTTGATATCGGCATAACCATTGTTTTGGGCGATTAAGGCGCCACATAGCCCGACCATCCCATTAGAGACCATCAGTCCCACAATGACCATCTTGTCAGTGTGGATGCCGAGTGACCGGGCCATGGTGGCGTTGTCTCCCGTGGCGATGAAAGCTTGCCCATAGTCGGTCGCAAGAAACAGGACCATTAGAATAGTAATGATTGCAATCACGATGATGCCCATTACGACACTGTCAAAGTACTGGGGGAGGCTCGTCATAAAGTGGCCGCTAAACAGGGTAGGTTTGCCCAACAGCGAAATGTTGGACTTGCCCATGATTCGTAGGTTGACCGAGTAAATCGCGGTCATCGTTAAAATCCCGGCAAGCAGGCTCGGAATTTTTCCCTTGGTGTAGAGCAGGCCGGTGATCAGACCGGCCGCCATCCCAGCTAGAACCGCCAGGAGGGTCGCAAGCAGTGGGTCAATTCCCCGGGAGATGGCGGTGACGGCGGTTGCGGCGCCAAGGGGAAACGTTCCTTCGACCGTCATGTCACAAAAGTCGAGGATTCGGAAGGTGAGGTAAAGACCTAGCCCCAGTAATGCCCACAATAATCCTTGACCGATTGCTGATACCATTAGATTCATTGATAGATCGCTCCCTTCGTTTTTGCTTCATGTTCAAAGTTAGCTGGAACGTGGAGGCCTAACTTGTGGGCCTGCTTCAAGTTCAATACTGGTTCACCATGGCGAACGTATTCGATGGGCATGGTGGCCGGCTTCTTTCCCTTTAAGATGGCCACGGTCATCTTGGCACCACGGACACCCAGTTCGTACTGGTTGACGCTGTAGGTGGCTACACCACCCTGCTTAACCATCGTCGCGGCCGCTGGGAAAATTGGCTTGTTCGCCGCGTTGGCATTCTTAACTAGGGTCTGCATTGCCCCGGCAATGGTGTTATCGGTCGGCACAACTACGGCATCAACTTGCTGGAGCATTTGCTCAGAAACCTGGTTGAGGTCGTTGCTGTTGGCGATGGAGTAGGCCTTAAGGTGGATCCTCATCCGCCGACACTCCCGTTTGATCTGATGGTAACCGGCTACGGCGGAGGCGTCACTGGAAGTGTAGATAACACCGAGGGTCTTGAGGTGGGGCATAAACTCTTTAACCAGGGTCAGCTGCTCTTTGATCGGTGCCTGGTCAGAAACCCCACTGATGTTACCACCGGGGTGGCGGTTGTTTTTGACAAGGCCGGCGCCCTGGGGATCCGTAACCGCGCCAAGGACGATCGGAGTTTTCGTCGTTGAATTAGCAATCGCTTGTGCAGCAGGGGTAGTAATCCCGTAGATGACGTTGCAGTTGTCGTTGACCAATTTGCCGGCCATGGTCTTCAGATTACTCTGGTCACCATTGGCGTTTTGATATTCAATCTTGATGTTTTTACCATCGTGGTAACCAAGTCGCCCTAGCTCGTCGACATACCCCTTGTAGATTTGGTCCAGGGCGGGGTGGTGCATCAAAGTGAGCACCCCCACCTTAGGGGTTCGCTGCCTAACAAGCTGACCGCCGCTTTCCATAAAGAACGCGACGCCCAAGAAGGCCACTAGCAAGGCAATTAGGGTATACATTCGCTTCATATTCGTTCTTCACACCTTTCTAAATTAAAAAAGGGAGCCCACATACCTGGACTCCCATCTTGGATGGCAAAATAAAAGTCCGCATGTGGATCCATGCGGACTGAATGAATGTCAAAATCAGCCGGCACAGATGCAATCTGTCTCTTCAGGTTGCATCCATGACGAATCAACCTGAACCTACCGGCTTTGCCAACGATTAATGCGGTTGTTAAGCTGAATTGACTTCATTATACTTACTCCCTTGCTTATAATTGCCTTTTAGTATAGCTAAGCCGTCCCGGAGTGTCAATAGGGAATCTTATTTAGCTAACCAGGAAAATTGCTGACGGGCGCGTGCGTGTGATAACATAAAATTAATACTTTAATGACATGAGGGAGAAAAATGGCAGTTTTAGATGTTGAAGGACTGACAATGAGTTATGCTGATAAGAAGCTTTACGAAGATGCCAGCTTTCAGTTAGAAAAACATGAACACATGGGAATTGTCGGCCAAAATGGGGCCGGCAAGTCAACGTTGATTAAGATCTTGATTGGAAAAACTTTACCAGTTGAGGGAACCATTAAGTGGCAAAAGGGGGTCAAGATTGGCTACCTCGACCAGTACGTGGATATTCCAAAGGGGATGACCCTAATTGAATTCCTCCACACGGCCTTCGCCGACCTCTACCAACTAAACGACCAGATGAACCAGCTGTACCAAGACTACGCCAGTGAAATGGATGACAAGTTACTGGCGAAGGCGGGGCAAATCCAAGAAAAACTGGACGCCAATAATTTCTATGAGATCGAGACCGAGATTGACCGGGTCATGAACGGGCTAGGGTTAACGGAAATTGGAAAGGACCATGTTGTGTCAGAGATGAGTGGGGGCCAACGTTCCAAGATTATCCTGGCGAAGATGCTGTTGGAGAACCCGGACGTGATCCTGTTAGACGAACCGACTAACTACTTGGACACAGCCCACATTGAGTGGTTGATCGACTATCTAAACAACTATGATGGTGCAGCGATGATCATTTCTCACGACTATGACTTCTTAGAGCAAGTCACCAACACCATCTGTGACGTATCCTTTAATAAGATTACCAAGTACCGGGGCAGCTTCCAGCAGGCAATGCGGCAAAAGGAAGAACGTAAGGAAGCCCAGGAGCGGGAGTATGAAAAGCAACAGGTAGTGATTGAAAAGGCTGAGCGCTTCATCCGGAAGAACAAGGCCGGCTCAAAGTCTACCATGGCTAAGTCGCGGGAGAAGATGCTTGCCCGGATGAAACGGGTGGACCCGCCAGCTGATAACCTCAAAGCGGTCTTCCACTTTCCATATGAGAATACCGGGTCCGCGAACGCCCTGCGGGTAAATGAGTTGTCCGTGGGTTATGGGCGGCCCCTGCTGGCACCGGTAACCTTCTCCATGACGATGGGGGAGAAGCTCCTCTTCACCGGGTTCAATGGGGTCGGTAAGTCGACGTTAATTAAGTCGATTCTAAAAAAGATCCCGGCGCTGGCGGGGACGGCGCTTTTTTCACCGTCGGCCAAGATTAACTACTTTGACCAGGACCTGGAATGGGATGACCCCCAATTGACGCCCTTGCAGACAATTCAAAATCTCTTCCCGACAATGCAGCCACGGACGATCCGGACGAAACTTGCCCGGGCCGGGATCAATGCCGCTAACACGCAAAAGCCGCTCCACCTTTTATCCGGTGGTGAACAGACTAAGGTTAAGTTAGCAATTTTGGAACTGACACCATGTAACTTCTTAATTATGGACGAACCGACCAACCACCTTGATGATGAAACTAAGGAGGGGCTGAAAAAGGCCCTGCAAGAGTTCCCGGGCAACCTGATCCTGGTTAGCCACGAGGAAAGTTTCTACCGTGGTTGGCTTGACAAGGTATTAAATGTTGAAAAGCTGAGCTTGAAAAAGTAGGAGGCGGTACAATGCCGTACACAATTTCCGAGTTGGTGGTGCTCTTCTTCACCTATTCCGTGGTTGGCTGGTTGTGGGAGACCTTTTACTGTTCGATTAAGGACCACCACTATGCTTACCGGGGATTCTTGTTTGGCCCCTATTGGCCCGTGTATGGGACGAATTGTCAAACCAAGTGCAACGGTTTCTCAAAAAATACTTCATATGGGGTTTCATAATTTAACACTTTTCGAGGACGACGGTTCAGCTGATGTTGGCAGAAACTGACGTCCTTATCTGTATAGTCATCAATATCAGTTCTTTTAGGAAAGTATTCCCTAATTAGGCCATTAGTATTTTCATTAGTTCCTCTTTCCTCTGGTGAATATGGATCTGGCCAATAAATAGCTACTCCTAAACGTTCTCGAATATCATTTAGGCTAAGAAATTCACGCCCATGATCTGGAGTCAATGAATGGACAAATTCTTTAGGGATAGATCCTAAGAGATCAACTAAGCCCTGATTAACATCAGCTGTTTCTTTGTAATTGATCTTTTTGATCAATACTAATCGACTAAGACGATCAACGACTGTTAAAAGAACAGAGTGTCCAGTTTTCCCCATTACAGTATCTATTTCCCAATCACCAATGCGCTGACGCTCATTGATGAATTTAGGGCGCTCATGAATTGAAATATAATCTGTCTGGGCTTCCCGATGCCTCCTGGTATTTTTAGGATGACGGGTGTGATGCTTATGTCTTAAATGTCGTTTAATTCCGGTATCACCATGAGATGAATACTGTTCACCTAAATTATGCTTGTAAATATGACGATAGATGGTGTTATAACTAACACACCACTGATGTTCTTTCGCAAATCGCGCAGCGATTTGTTCAGGAGACCAATGTAAATCTAAAATATAATGAACAATTTTACGGCGCAATAGTGGATGACTATCTAGCAACAGTGGTTTATGGCAATTACGACGTTTTAAGCGATAGTCATTTTCAGCAGTATTAGCAGAGTATTTACCAGAACAACGCTTTAATTCACGAGAAATAGTACTTGGACTACGCTTCATGTGTAAGGCAATTGCACGAATAGTTAATCCTTTAGCCTTTAAACACATAAGCATTTCACGTTCTTTTATAGTAAAATGTATATAGCTCATAACGGGTTACCTCGAATAGTTTGATTTGGTCGTTAAACATATTCTACCCGCTATGGGTTTATTTTTTAAAATCTGTTGCACTTAGATTGTAAATACTCAACATAAAACGCCCCCAGTGCTCGGCAAAGCCGGCCGCTGGGGGCAAATGATACTAAAATTAATAAGTTGGGTCAATCTTAATAGCACGCTGGGCACTGAGGTCCGCGTCCGGATACTTGTTCGCCAGCGCGGTTAACAGCATCCGCTTGGCTAGCTCACCGTTCCGGTCCAGGACGGTGTGCATGTTGGTACAGAAGGCGTTCTTGTAAACGGCCCCTTCGGTATCATCGTCATGGTTGTTCCCGACACCTTCCACCACGGTACCTAGTGGTGTTTCGTCATCGCCCAGGAAGGTTACCAGGTCGTGGTTTTCGTGGCCGTGGAAGTTGGGACCCCATTGCGACTTAATTACCAGGTCGTCTTGGATTGGTTCGCCGTCGCTCGGGAGCTCACTGTGGTGGGAAAGCAACCCCGCCCCAGTGACCTTCTTATTGTGTTGGTCGATGTAGGACTGGCCAAGTAGTTGGTAACCTTCACCAACCGCCAGTAAGGGCTTGCCGTCTTCGATAAACTTTTGCAGCTCGGCGTGCTTAGTAGGGATATCTTCGCGGGCAATTGATTGTTCAAACTTTTGCCCGGCCCCAATCACAATCAGGTCATAGTCGGCCGCCGTAAAGTCGTCCTCGACACTGACGACCTTGCTGGAAACGGCGGTGTCAAGCAGCTGGCCGTAGTACTTTAGGGCCATGATGTTGCCGAGGTCACCATACGTGTTTAACAGGTTCCCGTACAGGTGCGCTAGTTGTAGTTGATACTTAGCCATTATTCCATCCCCCCATCGATCAGCTTTTGTTCCGCCAGCGCCTTGCGTAGCTGCCGCATTGCTGTGTAGCAAGTAACCACATAGAGACGCTTAGTTGGGATCTCCTTAATCCGGTCGATTAGCTTGGTCGGGTCAGGTTCAACGTTGACATCCTTAAAGCCACCAAACTTAAACCGGGTCGTGGCGTCCTTGTAATTAGCGGCACCGACCAGGTAGTAAGGAATATCGTGGTCCTTCAAGGTTTCGAAGTTACAGTCCCAAATCCAGGAGGTATCCTCACCATCTGCTGGCAGGGCCGTCAGCAGGAAGGCAAAGGAGAAGGGATCTTTATCGGTCTTGATCATATCGAGCACGGTGTCGACCCCAATTTGGTTTTTCACCATGATGATGACCATTTCCTTGTCACCAATTTGGACCTTTTCTTGCCGGCCGAAAATTTCGGGGCTCTTTTCAAAGGCCGCCTTGATGTTGGCCTTCTCCACGCCCATGAACCGGGACAGGGAGTAGGCCGCCAGGGCGTTGTAGATGTTGTAAGAGCCACCGACGGGGATGGTAAATTGATAGTCATCAAACTTGACCACGGAGTCCGCGGAGGTCATCCGTTCCACGGCAGTTACCTTGTAGTCAAGGCTGGGCCGCTTGTGGCCACAGTTCGGGCAGAAGTAGGCGCCGAGACCACCGTAGGTAATGAAACCGTAGTGGATGATGTGGTGGCACTTAGGACAAACCACCCCGTCCGTGTTAGACGGTGCCTCTAAGTCGCCCATCGGTTGGTCGTCAAAACCGTACCAAACGCGGGGGTTCGGGAGGTCGACCGAGTTGAAAATCGGGTCGTCAGCGTTGGCAATGATCGTGGCCTTTGGTGCCATCCGGACCCCTTCAAGCATCCGGTCCCAGGTGGCGTACAGTTCACTGTAACGGTCGAGCTGGTCGCGGAAAAGGTTAGTAAAGACGAAGGCTTTGGGCTTGAAGTACTTGACGATCCGGACGATGTTGGCCTCGTCGACTTCGAGGACGGCCAGTCCCTTCTTCTTCGGCTTCGGTGCGGAAAAGAAGATCGTGGCGATCCCCCGCTTCATGTTAGAGCCGGTCGGGTTGTAAAGGACGTCCGGGTACTTTTGGTTGAGGGCCTGGACAGCCAGGGCCGTGGCCGTGGTCTTTCCGTTGGTCCCACCAACGATTACGAAATCGTAGCGGTCCTTGTAGTGGTATAAAATGTCGGGATCAATTTTTAAGGCAACAAGACCCGGCAGGGAGCTTCCCCGGTTAAAGATGCCGTGCAAAACGGAGTACGAGAGGTGCCCCGCGCCAGCGGCAACAGAACTTCTAAATGACATGGTATTTTCCTTTCTATTTTTGATTAATATCTTATTTAATTTGGGTTAAGTAAAAAAACTTACTTTGCTATTATATGAAGATTTATGGTAATTGAAAACCCCCTATTTATGTTATGCTTAAGCCATCATCGGCCGATAGGGGGAATGGAACATGACGGTAAAATTCGACCGGGTAGTGGTCGTCGTAATTGATGGTTTGGGAATCGGTAGCGCACCGGACGCGGCGCACTTTGCTGACCAGGGGGCGGACACCCTCGGCCGCCTGGTCAGTCACTTCCGGGCTCGCCTCCAGTTGCCAACCTTGACCGGCCTGGGGTTGGGCGAATTACATCCGCTCTTTGGCCCGGCCGTCCCGGTTAACGATCATGTTTATTATGGGCAAGCCCGCCCGGCCGCTATCGGTAAAACCCCGTTAGAGACAGGCTGGGAACTGCTGGGGGTGCCGACCACGGAAGAATTTACGGCCCTCCCCCAGGGCTTGTCGCCCACTCTTCTGGCGGCAATTACCCGGTACGCCAAGCGGCCACTGATCGGTAACCAACCGGCCACGCCACGGAGCGTGTTGGCCCGCTGGGGTGGCGAGCAGGTGGCCACCGGTGGGGTGATCGTATTCACCAGTGGTGGTTCGGACCTCTGGTTGACGGCCCATGAGTCGACCGTCCCGGTGGCGGAGTTGCGACGGCTGGGGCACTTTACCCGGCAGCTATTAGACCAGCAGCCGGGAGTTAACCTCGCCCGGGTCGTGGCGGTCCCGTTTCGTGACGACCCGCTCCAGGGTTATGCTTACCGGTCTGCAGCGGGGGCTGAGCTTACAATGGCGGCCCCCGGGACCACCCTGCTCGACCAGTTACAGAGCCATAGGATCCCTGTCCGTGCCCTTGCTGGTGGCCGGGAAACGTTCGCAAAACTGGGCCCGCAACTGGCCAGGCAACGTGCGGGCGTCTGGCTGACCCACCTACGGACCGTTGACCAGGCGGGGGCGCGTCGTAACCCCGAACAGATGGGACAATGCTTAGCTGCGGTGGACCAGGCCCTTGGTGAGTTACTACCGGTGGTTAGTGGCCACGACCTCCTCGTGATTACGGCTGGGCACGGGAACGATCCGGACTTTCCGGGCCGGCAGGTCACCCGGGAATGGGTACCAGTTTTGGCGTATTCACCGGCACTGGTCGGTGGGAGGTTGGCCGACCGGACGAGTTTAGCGGACGTGACGGCCCTAATTTTAGAAAACTACGGGCTATCTAGTAGTGGCGTCGGGGTGAGTTTTCTTAATTTATTGAAGTAGGCCGATCGTTCACTGAAAATAAACGCAGTTCACTGAATCCTATACAATAGGTAGAGAAAAATAAAAAAGGAGTAATTCACGATGAAAATCGTTGTGATCACGAGTAGTGCACACGTCGCTGGGGCTTCAAATTACCTGGCTGACCATTTTATCGCCGGGGCACAGGCCAGTGGCCATGAGGTGTACCGTTACAACGCGGTGGACCACCAGAACAACTTTGTAATGGTCGATGAAGAAAATGCAGCAATTGTTCAACACGATGATGTCGAACAGTTGCTGCACAAGGTTGCCCAGGCGGACCTGGTTGCGATGGTGACACCGCTATACTATTTTGGGATGAGTTCGCTATTAAAGACGATTGTTGACCGTTTCTATGACCATAACCACGAGCTTAAAGGCAACAAGCAGGCGGTGATGATCGCAACGGCGGCCGGTAAGGACTTTGCTTCACTGAAGGTGCACTACCGGCAGATTATCGATTACATGCGCTGGACGGATGCCGGAACCATATGGGATGGCGGCGCATTAGCTCATCCGGCAATTGATGAGTACGGTCAGCAGGCTTACGAACTAGGCCAGGAACTTAGCGCCGGGAATTAAAATAAAAGGCCAGGGCAATGATGATGACTAAGACGACGATGGCGACGCGGGGGTCGGCCTTGAAGAGCTCGTGCATGGCGTGTACCTGCCCGATGCCTAATGGTAAGTTGAACATTCCAGGTCCCTCCTTAATATAATGACTGGGATGAATTATTTCTGGTGCTTCAGCATTTCCCGGTATTCGGCCCGCGTCAGGCGGTGGTTGTCTTCGGGGAAGCTGATCGTGGTGTCTTGATCACCCTTTACTGGTGCGACGGCCGCTGCTGCTGCAGACTTAATGTTATTTAGCATCTGCAAAGTTTCAGTGGCCTTACTATAGTTTTTGCGGGTAACAGCCATTAAGTTCAAGTCGGGGTGATCTTCCTTTTGCAGGTTAGCTAGTTGCGCTTGGGTTGTTTTAACGATTGATTCTAATGATGTGATTGTTTCTTTAAGATTCTTATCCATTATGATGGCACCTCACAATAAAATGGTAACTATAAAGTACTATTATAGTTTAAACCTTGTCAAAGTAGTAGGAAGCTGACAATTTGATAACCGTTAGTCAATCTATAGGTGAAATGCCTACTATTTGTAACGAAACCGTCAATAATTACAATCTACCTTTTAAATTGTTTGTAAAAAACATTTTCTTGGTGAGTGCTTGATTTGGTGGGAATTACGGACGACCAATTATAACTGCCGACAAAGAAATCGGGGTTGTGAAGGTTGTATTTTTAATAAATAATACATATAATGACTACAAACCTAGGAATCATATTGAAAAATTTTAATTATTTCTGGGCTATATTACTTAATTATTTTAGGGGGATTCTTTCATGAAGAATAATGCTATGCATTACAAGATGTACAAGGCTAAGAAGAACATCGTCTTCGCCGGTCTTGCTACGACCGCCGTTTTGGCTGGTTTGACGTTATCAAACGTTAACAATACTGCTTCTGCCGACACCGTTTCTGGTGCTCCGATCACTTCAAGCGCCGCTTCTGACAATGGTTCAGCAGCTGGCTCTGCAGCTACTTCGGATGCTACTTCAAACGCTGTTTCCGCAGCTAACGCTAAGGTTACTAGTGACAACGCTGCTAACTCCAGCGCAATTGCTACTAACTCCGCTGCTGTTAAGAGCGATGCTGAAAAGTCAGTTCCTGCTTCCAGCAACACTACTGATCCTAAGGCTGCGGTTTCCGAAGCTAACCAACTGACTAGCCAAGCTAAGCAAATCACTGACAACACCGCTACTGCTTCTCAAAACTTGAGCAACGCTAACGCTACCCTTGCCAGTGCTTCTGCCAATGTTACGAGTGCTACCGCTGCTTACTCAGCTGCTAAGAAGGCTGCTGACCAAGCTTCATCCAACGCTAACAACGCTGCTGCTGCTTACTCAGCTGCTAAGAGTGCTGCTGATGCTGCTACCTCCGCTGCCGTTGTTGCACAACAAAAGGCTAACGCTGCTGGCCAAGACTACACCACTGCTTCTGACGCTCTGGTAAAGGCTAATAAGGCTGCTGCTGACGCCCAAGCTGCTGCTAACGCTGCTGGTGAAAAGCTTGAAGAAGCTAAGGCTGCCCAAACTAAGGCTGAAGCTGACTTAGCTACTGCTCACGAAGCAAACGTTACTGCTATCAACAACTACAACGCTGCAAAGGATGCTGTTGCTAATGCACAAACTGCCTTTGACAACGCACGGAACGCTGAAACTAGTGCAGAAGAAGCTGCTACTAAGGCTGGTTCTGTTGAAGACTGGAAGGCAAACGTTGCTAACGCAGAAAAGGAAGCAGAAAACGCTGAAGCAGCTTTGAACACTGCTAAGGAAAACGCATCTGCTGCCCAAAAGGCTTTTGATGAAGCACGTAATGCTGAAACTAGTGCAGAAGAAGCTGCTACTAAGGCTGGCTCCGTTGAAGACTGGAAGGCAAACGTTGCTAACGCAGAAAAGGAAGCAGAAAACGCTGAAGCAGCTCTGAACACTGCTAAGGAAAACGCATCTGCTGCCCAAAAGGCTTTTGATGAAGCAAAGAATGCTGAAACTAGTGCAGAAGAAGCTGCTAGCCAAGCCGGCTCTGTAGAAGACTGGAAGGCAAACGTTGCTTCTGCATCTGCAGCTGTTAACTCCGCTAGTGCTGCTTTAAGCGATGCTCACGACGCAAACATTACTGCTATTGACAACTACAAGGCTGCTTCAAATGCTGCTAGTGACGCACAAGTTGCTTACAACAACAATGCTTCTGTTCAAAACTACACTGCTGCCCAAAAGGCTTACAGTGACGCAGCCGTTGCTGAGAGCACTGCAGCTGCAACTTACAAGAAGGCACTCTCTGACTGGCACGCAGGCAACATCAGTGATGTTGAATGGAATCAAGCACAAGATGCATACCAAGCAGCAGTTGATGCATATGCTACTGCAGAACAAAACATGACTAATGCAATGCCAGAAAATGTTTACAAAGCTGCTCAAGATGCTGAAAGTGCTGCCGCTGCCGCTTACAAGAAGGCACTTTCAGATTGGCATGCAGGCAACATCAGTGATGCAGAATGGAACCAAGCACAAGATGCATGGCAAAACGCTGTTGACACTTACGCTGCTGCTGAAAAGACATACAACGATTACAAGAGTCTTGGCGAAAAGCTTAACACTGCCAACGATAATCTGAAGGCTGCTCAACACCAAGTAAATGTTGCAGCACAAAACTTCAAGACTGCTAAGGCTAACTTGGATGCAGCCAACACTAACCTGCAAGAAGCACAAAATGGTTTGACTGCTGCTACGAAGGCCAACCAAGCATACCTTGACGCCCAAACTGCTGCCAACGAAGCCGGCAAGAAGGCTGAGGATGCTAACAACGCAGTTAAGGACGCTCAAGGTGTAGCTGACCAAGCAGAAAACAACCTGACTGCTGCAAACGACGGTTTGGCTGCTGCTAAGAAGGCTCACCAAGCATACCTTGACGCTCAAGCTGCTGCTAACAAGGCTGGTGCTGCATTAGAAGATGCCCAAGCTAACCTGAAGGCTGCTCAACACCAAGTAATCGTTGCGCGGAACAACTACAAGGCTGCTGCTGATGCTGTTAAGACTGCTAAGGCTAACGTAGCTGCTGCTCAAAAGGCCTTCGATGACGCACGCAACGCTGAAACCGCTGCTGACGACGCTCAAGCCGTTGCTCAAGAAGCCTTCAACAAGGCTCAAGCTGCCTTTGACGAAGCACGGAACGCTGAAACTAAGGCTGACGAAGCTGCTAAGGCTGCCAACGACAAGCTGGCTACTGCTACTAAGGCTTACGACGATGCTGAAAACGCTCTGACTAAGGCTGACGAAGCTGTTGAAGCTGCTCACCAAGAAGTTCTGACTGCTAACCAAAACCTGAAGGACGCTCAAGCTAACGTTGAAGCCGCTCAAAAGGTTGTTAACGAAGCTGCTGCTAACGCTGCTAAGGCTTCCCAACTTCTTCAACAAGCCCAAGACCTGCTGAAGAACATCGACTGGAGCCAAAACAACAATGGCAACAACGGTGGTAACCAAAACAATGGTGGCAACACTAACAACGGTGGCAACCAAAACAATGGTGGCAACACCAACAACGGTGGTAACACTAACAATGGTACTACTAATGGTAACAACGGTGTTGTAAACGGCGATGCTGCTAACAACGGTGCTACTGTTAAGGACCCAGCTACCCCTTCAAAGCAACCTGCTGCTGCCTTACCGCAAACTGGTAACGAAAACAGTGCTGCTGTAGTTGCCCTTGGTGCTGCTGCTGCAATGTTCGGCTTTGGCTTGGCTGCTAAGAAGCGTGAATACTAAAATTATAATTAAGTTATAGCTTAGAATTCAGATAGTCTAAGTTTGTTCGGACTATTAAACCTAAATCACCAGACTTAGGTAAAAAGGCGCCAGGAGTTTTACCCCTGACGCCTTTTCTTACACTTTCATAAGAATAAAGCCAGGTAGTGGCTCCCTAGATGGAGGTGCGCTGCCTGGCTTTATTGGTTTATTATCCAGTATGACTATTTATTAATAACTGCTTGCCACTGCGCCCAGGTCTGGTCAGCGCTAAAGGACTGACAATTCTCATAGGCCGCGGTGCTCAACTGCTGAAGTTTATCTTTATCGTTCAAGAGCTTGATGATCGTTGCGGAGAGATCATTGGGCTTGTTTAACGGGATCAGCTGGCCGTCGACACCGTCTTTAACCAGCTCGTTAGGGCCGTATAGGTAGTTGAAACTAACTACCGGGACACCGTGGGCTAGTGCTTCCGCCATTGCTAGCGGCTGCCCATCCAGGCGGCTCGGGTCGACGAATAGTTGCGCCTGGTCGTAGGCATCTTCGAGGTTAGGCTGGTAGCCAGCGAAGGTCACGGTGTTCGTTAAGTTCAGCTTCTTAACCGTCTCCTTGTAGGTCTTAGTATCATCAGTACTCCCGTAACCGTAGAGGGTGAGTTTGCTTCCGGGAACCTCCTGGTGCACCTTGGCAAATAATTGGAGTAAGAGGTCAGTACCCTTGTCATTACCGAGGCGTCCAACATAGATCAGCTGGTTGGGGGTTCGTTGACTTATTGGGATCCGCTGGGCGGTCGGGTAAACGGGCGAACCGTTAACCGTGTAAATTGGTGCGGACTTACCAAGTCGTTCCTGGAGGGCTGCCGCCTGGGTGGCCGTCATCACAATAATGCCATCCCACTTGTTAAGGTCCTTCGTCAACGGGTCGTTGAGCATGCCGTTAAGGGGATCATTAATGAGGTCTTGACCGTCATCAATGTGACTGATTGGCAGCCACAAGAACTTTTTGGCGGACTTACCAAGCTGTTGAACCGGCTGAATAGCCATGGCTGGCCGGTCCGCGATAAAGGTATTTGTTTCCTTTACACTGGCGTTGAGTTCATTAATGAAGAACGTAAAGAGGCTTTCGAAGTCATCGAAGTAGTAGTCCTTGCCCTGGTAGTCATGGAGGACGTTTAGTGAATTAATCGGCGTATCCTTAACGGATTGGACGTAGTAGCGTTCCAGGTATAATTTGCCGTCGGGCCGGTAGTAGCGCTCATAATACGGTCGGCCATTTTCACCATAGGAGATGTCAATGGCCTTAAAGCCCCGGATGTCATATTTTTGCCGGAGGGTTGTGTTACCCGCAGCGTCATAGTAGTCAATATGGTCGACTTGGCCATAGGTGCCACCAATGAAGAAGACTTCTGCGACGACCCGGTCACCGGCAGAGATAGTTCGTGAATTTGAACCACTGCTGACCTGGTAGTCGATTGGCAGGTTGAGGTCCGGTACGCGACAGGCTTGGCCCTGGTAGTCAGTCGTCTGGGCAAAGAAGTCAAACATATTGACCAACTGGTCGTCTTCCAGGCCGAAGCGCTTCAGGGTGGCATGGATAATGTTGTCGAAGTCGCGGGTAACCAGCTTAGCAGGCACCTCATGGCGCTTAAACAGCTCCAGGCGCTTAATTTCAGCATGCTCAATACTAGAATTACTACTAAGCAAGTATTGATTTACAAAGAAGAACACGATTATTTACCTTCCTTTTCTTTCATGTTGTCGATGATCTTTTGCCATAATTTCATGACGTTGGCTTCTGAGTAACGCTTGCAGTCCTCATAAGCATTGGTGCTCATTTGCGCTAACCGTTGCTGGTCGCTTAACAGGCTAATGATGGCCTTGGCGAGGCCGTCAATGTCACCGTTCTTGGTCAGCAAGCCATCTTGACCGTCGATGATGACGTCGCTTGGGCCATATTTGATATCATTGGCAATGGCAGGAAGACCATGGGCTTGGGCTTCGACTAGGGTTAGGGGGAGGCCTTCCACCCGGCTAGGCAGAGCCATTAGCTGGGCATGGTTATCGACGTCAGCAACGTTAGTGGTGTAGCCCTTAAAGTGGACGCTGCTTTCCAAAGCAAGGTCTTTGACCTGTTTGCGGAGCTTTTGATCATAGTTGTCGTTCGCGTAGCCCCACAGGTTTAATTGGGCATCGGGAACGGCCTTTAGGACTTGTGGCCACGCGGCGATAAGGTGCTCTTGCTGCTTTTCTGGTGAGAGCCGGGCAACGGTTACGACCTCATGCTTGTGGCGCTTGGCAAACGGAATCCGGGGCTGTTTCAACACGTCACTAGTGACAATGGGGCCAGGGACCCGGAAGATGGCGACGCCGGTTTTACCATACCGGGCTTTGACATCGTCTTGCTGCTGGGGGGTCAGGGTGATGACACCATCCCAGTCGGTAATGTGATTTAGCCCCCACTCGTAGTTGAAGTTTAACGTCGAGTGGAGGATGTCATCGTTATTATTGACGTGGTCGTTATGCAACTGCATGTAGCGGGGAACCCGATGCCTCATATGGAGGACCGACCAACCGTTTTCAAAGACCCGGTCGACGATGAAGCCAACAGGACCGTCCTCACAGATATCATGGTCGGTCACTAATTGGTCTAAGAAGAAGGACGTTAGTTCATTGAAGCCGGCAAACTGGTAATCGTGACCATGGAAGGCGAAGAGGTGGTAACTCTTCTTTTCCTTCCCCCGCTTATCTGTCTGGGTCGCAACCTGGAGGGCTAGCTTTCCCGTGGGTGTATAGTAATTTTCGGTAGTGATTTTACCTTGCCAGTCATAGAGATGCTCGACGGAGATGAATCCCCGGTTATCGTACCAGCTGACCTTGAGGAGCTTGCCAAAGTGGTCGAAATACTGAACGTTGATGATCCGCTTTTTATCATCGTTGCGCCGCCGGACGTAGAGGAGCCGCTTTTGACCGCGGTAATAATTATAGTTAATTCCGTCGGCCTTGCGCTTCCAATGACGGTCGATCTGAAGGTCTTTGATGGTTACGTCTTGTTGGGGAACCAGGCGGGCTTCTTGGAAGTAGTCGAACATATTGATAAAGTTTTCATCGGCAATTCCAGCATTGTTGGTTACCATGTGCAACTCGTTAGAGTATTGGCGGGTCACAATTTTGGCTGGTTGATGAACATGCTCAAAGAGGTGCAGACGTTGAATTTGGGCATGTTCAATTCCTGACATGTTGGTTTGAATGCCATCGTTTAGAAAGAATAACATTTGGGGATCTCCTTAATTTTGACTCATGGTTGAGTTTATCACATATTGAAGCTGGCCGCCGGTTCGACTAAGTAGGACTTCTGGTTTATAATAAAAAGATAACATTGGAAAGTAGGTTGTAGTATGAGTGGTACGGATGAACTTTTAAAAACTGCTGAAAAGAATTTGTCTGATGCTAAAGCACAATACAAACACGCCCAACAGGTAGCCGGTAAAAGTGGCGATACTACATTGCTTGATGTAATGAAGGCTAATTATGAAAATGCCCGCCGCAACTTTCAAAACGTTAAGAACCTGGCCCAACTCGAGAGTCGGTCGCCAATCACAACGACAGATAAGCCAAAGGATGCAGTACCAACCGTCTTGCCTAAGAAGACGGTTGATCCTAATGCCGTTGAATTACCAGGAAGTGCGGCGATGATATACTTCCCAACGATGGATAGGGACCTGGCCTCATTCGTTAAGGATAATAAGAAGAACAGTGATGTAGCTAAGCAGGCCGACCAGTGGCAAACGGACGCCATCCGGGAGTCAAGTAGGCGTGAGGAGCATAAGGTTGCTCGGCACCATGATAATAGTGAACAGGTGACCTTAACCCGTGAACAGTACCGGAAGCAGTTAAAAAAGAAGAAGTAGTTATAAACAAGCTGGAAAAAATATCAGGGTGCTCCGTAATCAAATAGGCTTGACACTAGGAACACGCTTCTTTTCCGCGATTACTATGTCGGAGAACTGAAAGTAGTTGACTAATAGCGCCAACCTATTTAGGCCGGGGGCCCGCGCTAAATTGGTTGGCCTTTTATTCATAAGCAGATTTACGGCCTTTTGGACTAGGCTGTGGTATCCTCAAATGCAAACGAGGGGGTCTGACCATGAATAAAGAAGAACTAAAAAAGCATCTGTCACCTATCCAGTACGCCGTTACCCAGGAAGCCGCGACCGAACGGCCATTTACCGGCAAGTACGACCACTTTGACCAACCAGGAATCTACGTTGATGTAGTCAGCGGGGAGCCGCTCTTTTCCTCGCTTGATAAGTACGATGCGGGCTGTGGGTGGCCAGCATTTACTAAACCAATCGCCAAGCGGGTGGTAAAGGAAAAGCGGGACCAGTCCTTTGGCATGGAACGGACCGAGGTGCGGAGCCGTGAAGCAGGCTCCCACCTGGGGCACGTCTTTACCGATGGACCGGCTGACCGGGGTGGCCTGCGTTACTGCATTAATTCCGCGGCACTGCGGTTTATTCCGGCGGATGAACTTGCGGCCGCTGGCTATGGCCAGTATGTAGATTTGTTTAAATAAGGAAGGGAGCTCTAGCGTTCGGCTTATCCGAATACTAGGGCTCCTTCCCTTATATAAATGAATAGTTGCTAAATGATAATTAGTGTTGAGGTTTACCCATGAACATCCCCCCGATTGAGGCAATCAGGATTCCAAGAAAACTTACAACAGCAATTGCGTTACTTAAAGCTGACATCATGGTAAAACACCCTTCCTAACTTATATTTCTTTTCACCTTTATTATACCAATGGCAGCGCTTACCAAAGATAATAATTCGGTAATTTTTCCCTAAGGATTTTAGTGAGCGTGCTTACCATTTGTTTAGGAAAAATTAAGAATGCGCCGCGATAGCTTTATCCTTTTAACTTAGTCCGTACTTTTAGTTAATATAATTAAGTACAGATCCTTTCACCTCGTTAACGTACTTACTAGGTAGGAGGGATAACATGCGATATAAAGAGCTAGTGGAAAAGTGGACCCGGGCGGGGTTAAGTAACGACTTCATTTTCAATAAGACCTTTCTTGACCTGGGACTGACGAGCGAGTTGCTTAACCGGGTACTGCCGGACTTGCGGTTGACTAATGTTAAAATCATTAATACCCAGTATGAACTGGTGAGTACCCATGATGCCAAGGGGCTCCGGTTTGACATCTATGCGGAGGACGACCACGGAAACCGATTTGACATCGAGATGCAGGTACTTGATAAGCACAACCTTCCCCAGCGCATCCGCTTTTATCAGTCAACGCTGGCGCTCGATTCTTATGAACGGGGTGAGGACTACCTTCAAGTGCGGAATGCCTACGTAATTTTCTTTTGTTGCTTTGATCCTTTCGGCCGTAGTGACCAGTGGTACCGGATTCGTCGTGGAATTGATAGCGGGCAAACCTTTTATCCCCTATCGGATGGGGAAACCACGTTATGTTATGATGTGACGAGCCTGCGAAAGACAGTTAGCCCGCCATTACAAAATTTTCTGGACCTGGTCGCAGGCCGTTCAGTTGAAGACAATGATGACTTCATCGTACAATTAAGGAAACGAATTGCCTCTGTCAAGCAGAACCGGAAATGGAGGAGGGAGTATATGTTACGGACATTATATGAAATGGATATTGAATATGACCGCCGCTAAGCCGTTAAAGAGGCTACTGAAGAGGGTCATGTGCGGGGATTAAAGCAAGGGATGCAAGAAGGAATGCAAAAAGGAATACAAGAAGGAATTCAGCAGGGGGCTACGGATGAACTCCTGCAGTTGGTGTGTGACCTTATTAACAGTGGGCAAACTGGAGATGAGGTCTTGGGCTTTCTAACTACTATCCGTAAGTGGCCAGCTGAAGAGGCGCACCGCTACTACCAGCAGGCGCTTGAAAAAATAAAGAAGTAAGATATGGGTGAAATACGAATAGTACCTAAATGGCCCCCAGTGTCATGGCATTGCCGAAAGACACTGGGGACCATTTAGTTTTGGCTAGGTTATTTTGCGTCGCATAAATATCCTTGTAATTACTTGAAGAAGTCAGTGATGATTTGCTGGTAAGTCGCAATTGTGGCGAGAAAACTAGGGATAGTGGTGTATTCATCCGTTTGGTGGGCCAGGGACCACGCGTCACTTCCCAGGACAATCACCGGTAAGTCAGGGCGATTGGCGGTAAAGACACTGGCGTCCGTGGCCCCGTTAATGACCCCCGTTGAAACCGGGTGGGGGAAGTTAGCCTGGGCCGCCGCAAACGCTGTTTGAACGAAGTGGCTCTGGGGGTCGGTACTAATAGGGTGGTAGTCCATCAAAATGTTTAGAACTAGGTGGTAGTTAGTCTGTTGATTAATCAGGTTAACTGCCTGCTGGAGACGTTCAGCAACTTCCTGGTTATCACAGGCAGCAGTCGGACGAACGTTGCCCTGGAGCTTTGCACTTGCGGGAATGGTGTTAACCTGTTGGCCGCCGCGGATAACGGTAATGCTATGCTGGACTTGTCCAAGGTAGGGATCAACTGCCGCATCGACAAACAACTTATTTTCAGCGTCAATAAACTTAGCGAGGCCACTGATGGCATTAATTCCCCGCTCGGGAGCAGAACTATGAGCGGCCTTTCCGGTACTAGTCACCGTGTAGTTTAGGCTACCGGAATGGGCAAAAATTACGTTACCTCCGGTTGGCTCGCCGACAACCAGTGCAGCGAGGTCATCAGCCACCCCCTGCTTAGCCAACCGAAAAGCACCAGGGGTTCCCAGTTCTTCGCCTGCCGTTGCAATTAGCTTAATGGTGCCATTGGGCAAGGAACCGGCATCTGCTAGTGCAATTAAGGCAAGAACTTGGGCCGCTAGACCACTCTTCATATCCGCGGCACCGCGGCCATAAATTCGGTCGCCCACGATGGTGGCACCAAAGGGGTCGTGTTGCCAGTGGTCAGGATCATCAACCGCCACCGTATCCATGTGACCGGTGAGCCCTAGTACCCGGTTATGGGGACCACCGACCGTGGCGATAAGGTTGGCCCGGCGGTCACCAAACTCATCGACCCGGGCGCTAATCCCGTGGGCCACCAGGAGCTGTTGTAAGTAGCGGGCGGCCGCAACCTCGTTACCATTAGTAGAACGAATTTTAATTAAGCCCTGTAAGACTTTTACCTGTTCACTGGCTTCCATAATAATCCCTCCTGATTAGCGGTCTTGGTGGTTGAGCTTCTTAGCGAGAAAGTCGCCAACCACTTGGATGATTAGAACAAACAGTAATACTAATAGGGTAGCGACCAGGGTGACATCGTTGTTGAAACGGTCATAACCATAGGAGATGGCGGTGTTACCTAAGCCCCCAGCGCCAATTGCCCCGGCCATCGCGGTTAAGCTAACCAGGCTAATTAGGGCGACGGTGGATACCCGAACCAGTTCGGAACGAGATTCCCGAAGGTAGACGTCAAAGATGATGTCCTTATTGGTTGAACCGATGGCTTGTGCTGCTTCGATCTTTCCCTGGTCAACACTCTTTAGGGCCACCTGCACCTGCCGGGCATAGAAGGCGAAAAAAACGATTGACAGTGGCACCAAGGCCGCCGTGGTCCCAATCTGGGTACCGACAATTGCCTGAGTAACCGGGGCGATGAAGGCCAGTAAGATAATGAAGGGGATGGCCCGGAAGATGGAGACAATTTTGTCGCAGATGTTGTAAAGCACCCGGTTTTCCAGAATGCCACCCGGTTCCGTAACGACCAGGGCGACCCCGAAGAGCAGACCAATTATTCCCCCGATAATGGCTGGCCAGACGGTCATGTAAATGGTTTGGCCAATGGAAGTTCCCCAACCATTGTCACCGCCCCAGCCCAGTTGTACGACGTTTGGTAAAAGATTATTCATTCCAAATCCTCCGATCATCAATCTTGGTTACAGTAACACTATTATCTTGTAAGAACTTGATTGCCGATTGCCGTTGATCTTGGTTGCCCTTAACAACCACGAAGAGGGTCCCGACTGGTTGGCCACCAAGTATTTCAATATTTCCGTACAGCATACTAGCTTCGACGCCAAGCTGCTTGTAGAGTTCAATGATAATTGACTTGGTAACGTTATTGCCGTTGTATACCAGTTGTAATAGCTCCTCATCTGCTGCGAGGTGATCGAGGTCAAACGCCCGTAAGGTGTCGACAGCGGCTAATGAGCCCCCGACAAACTGCCGGGTCAATTCTTGTTGTGGCTGTAAGAAGACCTTTTGCAGTGGCCCCCGTTCGATAATTTGCCCGTGTTCCATGACGGCGATCTTGTTGGCAACCCGCTTGACAGCGTCCATTTCGTGGGTGATTAAGACAACGGTCAGTCCCAATTGCTTGTTGAGCTTCTGTAATAAGTCCAGGATCTGATTAGTATTTTGCGGGTCGAGGGCGGAGGTGGCCTCGTCAGAAATCAAGATTTCGGGATCGTTGGCCAGTGCCCGGGCGATTGACACCTGCTGTTGTTCACCACCGGAGAGCTGGACGGGGTAAAATTCTGCCTTATCCTTTAGGCCCACCAGTTCTAGCAATTCATAAGCCTTCTTTTCCTGGGCGTCATCGTCCAGTTCACTGTGCTTGAGTGCGAAGAGGACGTTTTCGATCACTGACGTTTCGTTTAAGAGGTTAAAGTGCTGGAAAATCATCCCGATGTTGCGGCGTTTCTTTTGCAATTCCTTGTTAGAAAGCTGTTGTTGGTGGTCCTTGAAGAAGACATCACCATTGATGGTAACAGCGCCTGCCGTGGGCTTTTGTAAGAGGTTAATGGTCCGGACCAGGGTCGACTTACCGGCCCCCGAGTAGCCGACGATACCGTAAATATCGCCCCGGTCGATTTCTAAAGAAACGTCCTTGACGGCGTGGACAATTTCCTTGCCCTGCTTGAAGGTGACGTTGATATCATGTAGGTCAATAATGGGGTTCGTCATACTCGTGCCTCCTACTTATTGAAGTTGAGATCCCATGCTGGAATTTCAGATGAGCCGTAGTACTTCTTAATCAGTTGCTTCGTCTTTTCGGTTTGGTAAGCCTTAACGATGTCTTGGGTCGTCTTCTTATTCTTGTTCTTCTTCAGGACCGCGATCACGTTGACCCACTGCTTGGAGTCCTTGTTGACCGGTTCCGCGAAGATGGCCTTCTTGTAGTTCAGACCAGCCGCTTGAGCATAGTTGGTGTTAACAACGGCGGCATCAACGTCATCGAGTGACCGGGCCGTTTGGTCAGCAGCTAGTTCCTTGATCTTCAAGTTCTTCTTGTTGTTGGTGATTGAGGAAGTGGTTGCCAACTTCGTGCCCTTCTTCAGGTTGAACAGGCCAGCGTTCTTTAAGGCAAAGAGTGCCCGTGATTCGTTGGAAGCGTCGTTTGGCACCGCGATAGTGGCACCGTCTGGCAGGTCCTTCAGGTTCTTGTATTGGTGTGAATAAACCCGGATTGGGGTGATGAAGGTATCACCAGCAGCCACAATGTCAGTGTGGTGGGCCTTGTTCCAGGTCCGCAGGAAGAGCTTGTGTTGGAAAGCGTTCAAGTCCACGTCACCGTTTTGCAAGGCCTTGTTTGGCTGGTTGTAATCGGTGAAGCGCCGGAACTTAACGGTAACGCCATACTTATCCTTGGCGGTATCAGCAACAGAATTCCAAATCTTATCGTCGCTCTTGGAGCCGGCCATGATTCCGACGGTCACTGTTTTAGCCGCCTGTTCGTGGGGCCGGACAAAGCTAAAGTAACCGGCGATTAAAATGACTACGACCACAACTGCCCAAATAATTGCATTCCGCTTCTTTCTTCTCTTCATAGTAAAAACTCCCTTTCAATTCTTATTCCTAATTTTTAATTAACCAAACGTTCCAACAAAAAAAGCACCCGTCCTGTATAAAAGGACGAATGCTTCGCGGTACCACCTTTGTTCGTCAGACCATCACTGGTCCGACCTCAGTGGGTGACTCTAATTGAAATATTAGAATTACCCAGCACTGTTAACGTGTGCTAACCCGTTACCGGCTAACAATCACCGGTACCATTCCAGGCCCATCTTCGACGCCGTAACTTATTGCTTCTCACCACCCAGCAACTCTCTGCAAAGCGTTAGCGTGTACTCTGCCTTTCGATATGTTTTAACGTTTGATTAATTTGTTGCCACTAATTATAATGATATTCTCATTTTTGTCAACGGTCTTTTTAATATTTTTTTGAAATAGCGGAGGTGAAAGGTTTTAAGGGGGTATAATGAATAGTAAATACAACGTGGAGATTGGAGTAACATGAAAAAGCAAACTGTCAAATTAGAGGACGTGGCCGCTGCCGCTGGCGTATCAAAGACCACCGTTTCACGGGTATTGAATAATCGTGGTTACCTTAGCCAGACCACGATTAAGAAGGTTCACCAGGCGATGGCGGAACTACATTACCGACCGAACGTGATTGCTCGCCAGCTCTACCAGCAACGTACCAACTTGGTAGGCCTGGTCTTTCCAACGGTTGATAACCCGTTTTTTGCCCAGCTGGAGGCGCAGCTGGACCGGGAACTATACCGGCGGGGGTACCGGGTTTTAATGGGGAACAGTCAAAATAACCCCCAGCGTGAAGAAGCCTATCTCCGCCAACTATTAAATGGTCAGGTTGATGGCCTCATTGTGGGGGCCCATAACGAGGGAATTGAACAGTATCGTGACACCACGTTGCCAATCGTGTCGATTGAACGGTGGGTAAGCAAGGACATTCCAGTAGTGGCCGCTGATAATTACGCTGGCGGCATACTAGCGACGGAACGGTTGCTTGCTGCCGGGTGCCAACATATTATCCATACTAACTACCCCCATGACCTGCCATCACCGAACCTGGAACGGCGGCGGGCATATGAAGAATTAATGCGCAAGTACCACCGGCCAGCGGTTACCTATGAGGTGAACTTTGATAGTTCAGTTGAAGAAAAACTAGTAATTTTTAACCAGCTTTTTGATAAGCATCCAGAAGTTGACGGAATCTTTGCGGATAATGATACCAATGCCAGCTTGATCATGCGAGTTGCCCGCGAACGGGGCCGGCAAATTCCACGCGACCTTCGGGTAGTGGGCTTTGATGGGGCTAACATGACCCGGACCCTGCTTCCTGAGCTAACTACGATCCGGCAGCCCATTGACCAAATGGCTAGTACCGCGGTCGAGTTGCTCCAGAAACGAATTACGGGCAAAAAAACAGTGGGGACGGTGCAGCTGCCAGTGAAATTAATTGCTGGGACAACGGCATAGGCCCCCTTATATAGTGAAAAGCCTCCTAGTGTTTGGAATTGTCGTCCAATACTAGGGGACTTTTTTGAAAGGGCAGATTGCAATAAATAACTTGAACAAATTTAATGACGCAGATTAAGCAAAAAGATCTCAATTGGAGTTCGCCAGTTCAAACATTTGAGAGGCCGTGAATTCAGATACCAGTTAATCTGAATCAATTCAT
>DXAF01000014.1 GCA_019117185.1 Candidatus Limosilactobacillus intestinipullorum
AGTTGGTCATCAGTAAAATTAGCCATCAATTCCTTGTTAACGACTTTTCCATCGTTATCCAGAATTTGAACGGGCTTTGCGAACGCAGCGCCTTCTTCGGCTTTAATCTTAGCAAAGTCTACAGCTTTGGCTTCGGCCATTATAAACATCCCTTTCCAAATCCAATTAACATCATATATAAGCGATTGCCTACTTACACTTTCTAGTATACAGACTTTCAAGCATAATACAAGCGCTTTCATAGACTTTTTATGAGCATTTTGACTATAAAGTGACTGATAAAAGCGGTCACAGCAAGCTATCAAGGTAACTGAACTAATTATGCTTGGTATTGTTATTAGGACGGGTGTGGTAGACTAATAAGTGACTAAAGTTATTGGAGGCGGAAAAATTGTATTTAATGAAGGATATCGTCCGTGATGGTGACCCCGTACTGCGGAAACGTGCAGCTAAGGTCGCTTTCCCACTTTCTGACGAAGACCAAGCCCTGGCTAAAAACATGATGGAATACCTCGAGGTTAGCCAAGATCCAGAACTCTGCAAGAAGTACGGTCTGCGGGCTGGCGTTGGGTTAGCAGCGCCACAAGTTGGTGTTTCAAAACAGATGGCGGCCGTCCTGGTGCCACCCCTCGACGGTGACGGACAGCCTGAATTCAAGGACGTCATTATTAACCCTGTGATTGTTAGTGAATCCGTCCAGTACGGTGCTCTGACGGAAGGCGAAGGCTGCCTGTCAGTTGACAAGGATGTCCCAGGCTACGTTCCCCGTCATGACCGAATTACCTTACGTTACCAGGACACGAAAGGTGAAACCCATAAAATCCGGTTAAAGAATTACCCAGCCATTGTTTGCCAACATGAAATTGACCACCTACATGGCGTTTTATTCTATGACCATATCAACAAGCAGCAGCCATTCGAGGCCCCAGCTGACACGATCATGATTAGCTAGTGACTAATCCAACCTTATAAAAAACAGCAGGCGGCCTTCAGCATTCGAAAATCCGAATGCTGAAGGCCGCCTGCTTATCTGTTCATAAAATTTTGTGGTCCCGTTCATGCGACTAGTCACCATATTAATCTAAGCACGGTGGTCAATCCGCTTCAAATCAGCAACATACTCTTGAGTTGACTCGTTCAACAAGTAGGCCACATCAACGTGTTGAACCTGTTCATACTGCCACCAATCCGTTACCACAAACGTGGTGAGCCCGTCGGCAATGGTGAGCTGGTGGTCCTTAGCATATTCATTTAGTGCCTGGTCTAGTCGTTCCCGTGTTAAGTTGCCAAGGTCTTCTTGAGGAAAATGATACTCGAAAGCCAGTACTCCTTTTCCCCAGACGTCCGCCACTAATTGTGAATCTAACCGCTTATCCCAGCCCAATAACCGCTGTAAGCTGGCGTTAACCACCTCGTCGGTTATCTGCTGGGCCCGCCGCCGCAGCATGATCGTCGCCCGGTTAATTAGGATTCGGTGCACTACGACATATAAGATCGTCACCAGGACAATCGCAATTAAACATATCCACAGTATTTTCATCCGCCACACCCCCATCAATGCGCATTTTACCTAAATTAATAATACCATGTTGCTAAATCTTAAGACAGTCCTTGCGAGATGTGCTAAAATAGTTTAAGTAAATCACTGAAAATAACATCTTTATTATCAAGGAGTTTTTAGCAGAATGACTTTTAAAGTATATTTCCAACCAGACAATACTAAGCGACCTGTTCGTGAAAACACCCAATCTATCTACATCGAAGCCGACTCCGAAGCTGAAGCGCTCCTGATGGTTGAGCATCACACCGATTACAACATTGAATACGTCGAACAGCTGGATGAAAAGGCCCTTGAATACGAAAAACAAAATCCCAATTTTAAGATCACCACATTTTAATTCGGGTTGTGGGGCTTGTGGCAAAACACCGTTTGTCACAAGCCCTTCTTTTTGCTCCGCAGTTTTGTAGAGTTACTTTTATTACTGGTTGTGTTAGTAATCACGTGACAGAGGAAGAGCGCTATGCATTATTCAGTCATCCTTAACCCAACCGCGGGCAATGGCCGCGCGACAAACATCGGGAAGGAAATCCAAGAACAATTAAGGCAGGCCAACGTTGAATTTGACCTTCAAACCACTAAGGACGCTAGCAGTGCCGCATATTTTGCCCACCGCATTTACCAAAATCGGCAGGCCAGCGATACCGTCGCCGCCGACAACGATACCGTCGTCATCGTTGTCGGCGGCGACGGTACCCTCCATGATGTCCTAAACGGCCTCCAGCAGGTTGCGGCCCCAAATTCACTGTTTCCACTTGCCTACGTTCCCGCAAGCAAGCTAAGCAGGTTCGCCCGTGCGTATGGAATTCCAACTGACCCAGAGAAGGCCATTCACCAAATTTTAACAACCACCACCGCCCAAGACATTTCGGTGGGCCGCTGTCGCGATGCCATCAAGGGTACGGATAGCTATTTCCTAAATAGTTTCGGCATCGGGTTTGATGCGGCCCTCATCAGTCGGGCGAGCCGCCAACGCCACCGGAAGCACTTTCGCTGGGGCCACCTCGCCTTCCTATTGCACTCAGCGTCCGTGCTTTATGATCAGCAACCATTTCAGCTGATGGTTACCCATCACCAACACCGGGAACCCTATAGCAAGGCCTACCTAGTGGTAATAAATAACCACCCCTTCACCGATAGCGGAGTCCAATTGGCTTCTTCAACCGGCCTCCAGCAGCCGTCACTGGACCTAACAATTGCCGAACGGCGGGGATGGCCGTTGACCCTATGGCAACTTCGGCAGTTTTACCGGGGGCAGTTGCCGAATTCACGATTTGCCAATCATTTTAGTGGGTGTAAATTCCACTGCACCACACCGTCACTGGAGTTTAGCCAAATTGATGGTGAAGACCGGGGAAACCGGTTTATTGACCTTACATTTACCGTCACTACCTACCCCTTTTGGCAAACCCCACTTACTGATAAGCAATAATATAATAAAGGGACCTTAGTGGGCCAGAATCATCGGCCACCACTAAGGTCCCTTATTTTTAAACTAATCTTCTGAAGCTTCCATTGCTTCAAGAATAATTCGTAACTGACTGCATTCTTCACGCAGTGACTGCATCTCATCGCCACAAGTGGGGTGGATCGTCACTGTCTCAGCGCTATTAGGCCGGTCACCATTTTCACTCCGGCACAGCGTTGCCAGCCGTGATTCGGCCGCTTCTAATTCTTCTTCGATTTCGTGCTTATTACTCACTTTAAACACTCCCAATTACAGTAATATTTAAAGCAATCTTCAATTGCATATAGTCAAAATAGCATGTAATAACGAAAAAGTTAAGCTTTTTCCCGTTACATCTCAGTTACTTTATGATGAAAGAACTCTCATAAAACTACTTCACGGTTCCGGCAAAGCTCGGCGCAAAGTATGGGCTTAAGGTATAAATGGCAACATTAGTTCCCGGCTTAGCGGCCGCCGCATACTGGTTGTTACCAGTGTAAATGGCAACGTGGTAGGTACTGCCATGGTTACCCCAAAAGAGGAGGTCCCCTGGCTGGGCCTGACTAACGGTATGCTGGTTTACATAACTTTCCAGCGCTACCGAATTATGTGGCAGCTGTTTATTTTCGGCGTGCGCATAGACATAATCAACAAAGCCCGAACAGTCCATCCCACTAAGCGAATTACCACCCCAAACGTACGGAACACTATTTGATGTTGCAATCTTAGTGGCAAGACTAACTACCGACCCAGTTTGAAGGTTGGCTGCATTCCCGGTTGTCGGTGACTGGATTGGTTGGGTGACAGTTGGCTGACTAGGTTGTGCCGCCTGCGACTGGGCCGGCTGCTGACTGGTGGTTGCTTGACTCGTGGCCGACGATTGAACCGGCTGTTGGCTAACCGTGGCTTGGCTAGCTACCTGTGATTGGACTAGCTGCTGGCTAACCGTAGCTTGGCTGGCTGCCTGTGATTGGACCGGCTGTTGGCTAACCACACTCGGTACCTGTGATTGGGTTGTCGGTGCGCTAACCACTTGGTTAACCAGGGTTACATCGGTTGACGTCGGCGACTGGCCCCCTATTACGGCTGCATTAGTTGCCGCCTGGTTAGCACCATTCTCCGCCGGTGATTCACTTACACCAACATTGTTTACACTACTTGCAGGCGAAGAAGCCGCAACTGGTGTCATTGACTGGCGTGTTGCCGTTAATGGCTGCCCAGTTACTGACGACTTAACTACCGGTGTCTGATTGGTTGCCGTTGTTGCCGCAACCTTTTCACTCGTTACCGGCTGACTAATGGCCACCCTAGCTGTTGGCTGGCTGACCGTCGCCCCTGTTCCAGCTACCGGTACCTGGTAACTACTAGTTGCTGGTGATCCGGTAACTCGGAGTTGCTGGCCGACAACCAACTGGTCACTGGTCAGCTGGTTCCACTGACGTAATTGGCTGGTTGATACCCCAAATTGTTGAGCAACCCCCGCCAACTGGTCACCCGCTTGAACCGTATACGTGCTGTTAGTGACGCTCGTTGAGGTTGGGGTTGTTACAGTCCGATTATTTTGGCCATCCGGCAGGGTAAGCCGTTGCCCTACCTGGATCAAGTCGACCGTACTACTAATCTTTTTGATTGTTGTTGGGTTAGCATCTTCAATCGCTTGCGTCGTCAAGCCATGTTGCTGGGCAATTCCCCACACCGTATCACCAGGTTTAACGGTTACCTCACTGGCCGCAGCCGTCTGGGCGGTCAGCGTTAGTAAGCCGACGGCACCCAGGGCACCGGCCAACATGTGTCGGCGCGGATGAGTTTGTTTAAGCTTCTTAACCATTCCTAAGAACACCTTCTTGAACAATACTAAAAAATTCAAAACAATAATTGCGGGTGACCAAGTAAAAATATTATTTACTAGTTGTCCCCATAGTTTTTATATTACCATTATTTTTATACTTGCTGTAGCGAACAACTGGTCGTTTCCTGCATAAAAAACGGCCATTAAAAGACGTGGTAGCGCCTTCTCTGGCCATTTTATCATAAATTATTAATTTTTTATAAAGTCTGTTAACCGGTCAATCGCGAGGTCAATGCTTTCATCAGCCGCTGCATAGGAGAGACGGATATGTCCTTCACCACCGGGACCAAAGGCGCTGCCGGGAATCACCCCAACCTTGGCCTGGTGGGCGAGGTCACGTGCAAAGCGAAAATCATCATCCCCGTACACAGCAGGAATCTTAGCAAAGAGGTAAAAGGCCCCGTCGGGAAGCGCAATGTTAAAACCTAACGCCCGCATTGCCGCCGCTAACCGGTCACGTCGCTGCTGGTAGTGGGCACGAAACGCTACTGGATCAGCTTGACCATTTCGCAATGCCTCTAATGCCGCTGCCTGGGCCGTATCATCTGCACAGGTAACCATGAAGGAATGCATCTTTGAAACCTGGCTAATAACTTCGTGGGGAGCTGCCAGATAACCTAACCGATACCCCGTCATTGCATGTGACTTAGAAAGGCCGTTAATCAACACCGTTTGGTCAGGTAGTAGGCTGGCCAACGAGGCAAAGGGTTGGTCATACACAAGTTCGCTATAAATTTCATCAACAATTGCAATCAGGTGGTGGGCCTTAATTACCTGGGCAAGTGCTGCCAATTGAGCTCGGGAATAGGTCCGCCCGGTGGGGTTATTAGGGTAATTAAGGACGATGGCCTTAACGTCCGGACCCGCAGCCGCCAGTTCACGTTCCAGACGATCAGCTGTTAGTAAAAAGCCTTCCGCCGCCGTATTTACCGCCACCGGTTGAGCACCCGTTAATGAAATGCTTGGGAAGTACAGTGAAAAGATGGGGCTCGGCACGATCACCTTGTCCCCGGGGTTAAGGAGGGCAAAGGTCGTTGCCGTAATCGCTTCCGTCGCGCCCACTGTCACAATCATTTCACTGGCGGGATCATAATTAACATCCCGGGTCCGTTTGAGGTAGTCACTGATCGCCTGACGGAGCTCTATTGTTCCCCGACTGGCAGAGTAGTGTGAGTTGTTGGCCGCGATGCTTTTCATTGCCGCTTGCTTAACGTGTTCTGGAACGTTAAAGTCGGGTTCCCCGAGAGTTAATTTAACAATCCCGGGAATGCTAGAAATTTCATCGTCAAAGGCCCGAATCTGTGCTGGTGGTAACCCGTTAACCCGGGCATTAACAATGGTCCGCATTTCTGTTGGTAAAGATGGCATTTTTTCACTTCCTATAAAATATTTTCCAGGCCAATGACAAGTTCTTTTAAGTCTAGGACCTTATCCAAAGCCACCTTGACCCCACTCATAAATGATTGGCGATCAAACGAGTCTTGCCGGATGGTCAGCGCTTCACCCGCGCCCCCGAAAAGGACCTGTTCATGGGCAATGTATCCTGGCAGGCGAACAGAATGAATCTTAATGCCGTGGTAGTCACCACCCCGGACCTGGTCCAACGTCGTAACCTCGGCTGGATTAGTCTCATGGTTGGGCCGGACCTGGTCAATCAACTTTGCCGTGCTCAAAGCCGTACCAGAGGGGGCATCCTTCTTGTCAGCGTGGTGCATTTCAATAATTTCGACGTCCGGGAAGTACTTGGCCGCTTCCTTAGCAAACTTCATCAAGAGGACTGCCGACATCCCAAAATTAGGTGCAATCAGGCCCCCACACTGGTACTGCTTACTTTCTTCAATCAGCTCGGCTTCCTGCCCGTCGTTTAGTCCGGTAGTCCCCACTACCGGTGCCATGTGGTGTTCGATTGCAAACTTAACATTGGTATAAACCGCCGCCGGAATGGTAAAGTCCACCCAAATATCAGCAATCCCCGGTGTTACCTGGTTCAGCTCTTGAAAAATTTGGACACTGGGCGCCAGGTGGAACTGTTCCCGCTGGTCAGCCGTTAGGTGGGGGGCCAGTACCGCGGTCAGTTCAACGTCTGGCAGGCTGTTAACCAGGGCGACGGCTTTTTGCCCCATTGCTCCCGTGGCACCTGCAATTAAAACTTTCTTCATCATTATTCCCCCAAATTAAGTGGTAATTCTTTATTGAGTAACTTCGCCGCTGGTAAGTCCAGTGCTGATGCCAGGGCCCGTTGCTCATCCTCATTTAACGGCAAAATTGGCAAGCGACAGCCACCAGTACTAAAGCCCTGGGCGTTTAATACTGCCTTAACTGGTGATGGCGACGGATACATAAACAAGGCCGCCATCTTAGGCGTCAACCAGCGTTGCAAACGGCCGGCCGCTTGATAGTCGCCACGGTAAAGGGCATCATACATTGCCCGCATTTGCGGCGCATAACTGTGGGCGGCCACTGAGATCACCCCATTGGCGCCCAGTACCCGGGCAGTGAGGGCCTGGGCATCTTCGCCAGTAAAGACCGCAAAGTCAGCTGCCTGATGGTCAACAATCTCTTCTAATTCTTCCAACGAAGCACACTGCTTCACCGCCGTAATGTTTGGGTGGTGTGACAGCTTAACGACCGTTTGTGCCGCCATCTTAACACCGGTCCGGCCAGGGATGTTATACATTACTACTGGCAACTTGACCTGGTCCGCGACCGCCGTAAAGTGGGCCACCATCCCCCGCTGGTTAGGCTTATTGTAGGGCGGGACCACCACTAGTGCATAATCAATTCCTGGAATTGCGGCCACCTCATTGGTAAAGGCAATGGTCGCTGCTGTATTATTACTACCGGTCCCAGCAATCACAGGGACCCGGCCGTCAACAATCTTGCCAAATTCCCGGTAGAGCTGGAGCTTTTCATCATGGGTCAAGGTTGGGGTCTCCCCTGTGGTTCCACCGATGACAAAGCCATTGCTTCCCTGGTCAATCAAATAGTTGGTAAGTTTTTTAAGGCTAGTAAAGTCAATCTGCCCCGCATCATCAAAAGGGGTCACGATGGCCGTTAATAAATCTGCATCCGCTAACTTCATATCTATTCCTCCAGTGTCTTATTCATCCGTGCTTCCATAAAACCGGTAATGGCATCGACACCACGTTTAATGGCTGCTTCATCCGGTGTAAGCGTTGCTGAGTGTAGTTGTGAATCATCATCAACCCCCAGCCAAAACATCGTTCCCGGGAACTTAGCCAATAAGAAGCCAAAGTCCTCACCGGTCATTGCGGGGGCGGTTTCGACAAAGTTAACCCCCGGTGCTTGCTTCATATAATCGATGAAGAACCGCGTTAATTGCGGGTTATTTTCTACTGGCCAGTAGCCACCCTGGTTAAGTTCCAGCTTGACGTCCATGTTAAAGCTGCGACCAATTCCTTCACAAATATCTTTTAGGCGCCCATCAATTTTTTCAATCATCTTCTGGGTCAGCCCCCGAATCGTGCCCTCAATCCGGGTATGACCAGCGATCACGTTTCGAATCTGGCCACCCTGAATTTTACCGAGGGTGATAACCCCACTATGGATGGGGTCAATACTTCGCGAAATAACGGTCTGCACCTGCATAATTAGTGCGGCGGCCGCCACCACCGTATCATTAGCATCCTGGGGATAAGCGGCGTGACCGCCCTTGCCGACCAAGTCAATGTTAACCTCAGTAGTTCCAGCAAAAAGGGTCCCCATCCGACAACCGATTGCGCCTGCCGGTAGGTCCGGGTTATCATGCAAGCCATAAAATTCATCAGGCCGCCACTTGCCGGCAAAAATGCCGTCTTCATAGGCCCGCTTACCACCGTAGTCTCTCTCCTCCGCTGGTTGGAAGAAAAAGAGCAGGTTATCCTTCGGCTGGTGCTCGGCAAAGTAGTTTAATACCCCTAACGCAACAGTCATGTGAATATCATGGCCACAAGCATGCATGACTCCCGGGTGCTGGGACCGGTAAGGCAAGCCCGTTTGTTCTTCAACCGGGAGCGCATCAATGTCGGTCCGGTAGCCCAGTGTTCGTTGCGGGTTTGTCCCCTTAACTAGGACAAACAGGGCCGTCGGCAATTCCGGAGCCACCCTAATCTCTAAGTGGTCTTGATTAAAACTCTTGATCACTTGCAAGAGGTAATCATGGGTTTGTTCTTCATGCAGGGCCAACTCCGGAATCTGGTGGAGGTGACGGCGGATTTTAATTAACTCTTCTTCGGATAATAACATCTTTTACAACTTCCTTAAATCATCTTCCAGGGCGGTCTTGTCACTCGTCTGTTGGTCCACGTTCTTAATAAACTTAGCCGGAACCCCAGCTACCATCGTGTGTGGTGCAACGTCGTGGGTCACAATGGCCCCGGCTGCCACTACGGCCCCCTCACCAACGTGGACCCCTTCAATTACGACCGCGTTGGCGCCGATCAATACATTATCATCAATCCGGACTGGTTGGGCACTGGCCGGTTCGACGACCCCAGCCAAGACGGTTCCGGCACCGATGTGACAGTGTTTACCGACGATGGCCCGGCCACCTAAGACGGCCCCCATATCGATCATGGAATCGGCCCCAATTTCCGCACCAATGTTGATGGTCGCCCCCATCATGACAACGGCATTATCACCGATTAATACCTTATCCCGAATAATTGCACCGGGTTCAATCCGGGCGTTGATTTCCTTTAAATCGAGCAACGGCATGGCGGAGTTCCGGGCATCGTTTTCGACATGGTAGTCCGCAATCTGGGCCTGATGCTGGGCAAGAAACGGCTTAACCACTGACCAGTCACCATAGAGGACCGCCGTTTTTTCTTCTGGAAATACTTGGACGCCGTCCGGAAATGCCAGGCTGGCAATATCACCTTTTAAGATCACCTTTACCGGGGTCTTCTTGGGGGCGTTACCAATGTAGTTAATAATTGCTTGTGCATCTAATTCTGCCATGTTAATACCTCTTTCTTCCTATTTAAATAAATTACTTTCCTTCGTACGGCCGGTCCAGGTGAACCAGGTCATCATAGCTTTCCCGTTTAATCACCACTTGGGAATGACCATTTTCGGCAAAGACCACGGCGGGGCGGGGGTTTCGGTTATAGTTGGAAGCCATCGCATACCCATACGCCCCCGTGTCTAACGTTGCTAGGATGTCGCCCGGCTTCGTTGCCGGTAATGCCTGGTCCTGGCTTAAGATATCACCAGACTCACAGTACTTACCGGCCAGGCGAACGTGTTCCTTCAACGGTGCTTGGGGATCACTGGCCAGCACCGTTTCATACTGGGCTTGGTAGAGAGCGGGACGAATATTGTCGCCCATCCCCCCATCAACCGTTACGTATGGTTTCAAGCCCGGCAAGTCCTTACGCGAGCCAACGGTGTACAGGTTATAACCGGCCGGCCCGGCAATCGACCGACCTGGTTCAATCCAGATGGCCGGTTGTCCCAAGTTAGTTCCCGCCACGGCCTTCTTAATGGCCTTGATGATAGCATCAACGAATTCTTCCGGCCGCAGTGGTTGGTCATCTTTTACATAACGAATTCCAAAGCCACCGCCCACGTTGATTACCCGGGCGCGGTAACCAAATTGTTTTTGCCAGTGGTCGGCAACCGCCACGAGTTTGTTAGCCACTCCTTCAAAGCCAGCAACTTCAAAAATTTGTGAGCCGATGTGGGCGTGCAGGCCAATCATCGTCATCCGGGGACTGGCCTGCACCTTTTCAAGGGCCTGGTCCGCTTGACCGGATTCAAGGTCAAAGCCAAACTTGCTATCAACTTGGCCCGTCTGGATATATTTATTAGTGTGGGCGGAAATTCCCGGGGTGATCCGGAGCATAACTTGGACATTTGCATCAAGTTCTTCCAAGACCCGGTTAAGGAGGTCAATCTCGTGGAAATTATCTACTACGACCACCCCAATATGGTTTTTAACCGCCATTACCAGTTCATCATAGGATTTATTATTCCCGTGGAAGCTGGCGTGAGCGAGTGGGAACCCGGCCTTTAACGCTGTGTACATTTCTCCACCGGAAACAACGTCGATGTGAGCCCCCTCTTGGTTAACCACCTGGTACATGGCCACTGCCGCAAAGGCCTTACTAGCGTAACTCACGGTATAATCAACCTGGTTTTTGGCAAAGACCCGCTGGAAGGCGCGGATCTGTTGACGAATTTGACTGACATCGTAAACCACTAACGGCGTCCCATACTGTGCTGCCAAGTCGACCGCATCACAGCCACCAATCATCAAGTGGCCGGCCGCGTTAATTTGGTCTGCTGAAATCTGTTCGTTCATTATCAATTCCTCCAATTCGTGTTCGGGGAAGTCGACTAATAAAAAATCCACTATTTGCGCAAAACAAATAGTGGATGTCAAGTATCCATTTCATTGTCGATAGCGCAACGCAGGCCCTTATTCGTCCCGCGACAGTCCGTGACTTATTCAGCCACGCCCCAGCTAACCTGGCCGCTGCCCGGCCAAGTGCTTCGGCAGCCGCCCTGTTCAACTCACTTCATCGTCCGGCAGGGACTCCGTCAGTCTACTGGTGTTGGCTGCGCCTCTTCGATTTGTACTAAGCTTATAAAAAAATAATGAGAAAGTCAATAGGAAAATTAGTCTACTATGGATATCCTTAATAAATGCAATTAAGGTAAAACGTTTATCCAAAGCGATTTTAAATTTAGAAGACTTGCAAGTTCCCCCAAACATGTTAGAATTCGATTAAAATTGTTTACGGAAAATTAGCAGCTGACGCATTTTCCTAAAGGAGTGCTTAAGAAATGAAAGTCGTTAAGTTTGGTGGTTCTTCCCTCGCGGATGGTGAACACTTTGCCCAGGCAATTAAGATTATTACTGCCGACCCCCAACGGCGGGTGGTGGTTACGTCTGCACCGGGGAAGCGGGACCCCCATGATATCAAGGTAACCGACCTTCTAATTACCTATGCTAAGCAGGTGTTGGCCCATGAATCAACGACCACGACGGTTAACCAGATTATTGACCGTTACACTGCAATTGCCGCTTACTTCAACGTCCCGGCGGACAAGTTAAATCCCCTGATTGACCGCTTAAAGGCTCTGCCGACATGGCACTACCCTAACGATAACTACCTGATGGCGACTTTTAAGGCCCATGGCGAACGCCTTAACGCTAACCTAATGGCAATTATCCTTCAGCAGTTAGGTTACGAGGCCCGCTTTATAACACCGGAAGATGCTGGAATCCGCGTTACCGGAACGCCCAACAACGCCACCGTTGCACCAGAAACTTACGCGCTACTGGACCGGTTTAACTTTAACCACAGTGAGCTCCTTATCTTTCCAGGCTTTTACGGGATCACCATGGCCGGTCACATTGCTACTTTTTCACGGGGGGGCTCCGACATCACGGGGGCCATCCTCGCCCGCGGCTTACATGCTGACCTGTATGAAAATTTTACCGACGTTGACGCAATTTACGTCGCTAACCCAGCGGTGGTTAACAACCCCCAGCCAATTGCTAAGATGACTTTTCGTGAAATGCGGGAGCTATCGTATGCCGGTTTCTCCGTCTTTCATGATGAGGCCTTGATCCCCGCGATCCAGGGGAACGTACCCA
This sequence comes from Candidatus Limosilactobacillus intestinipullorum, assembly GCA_019117185.1. Lineage (GTDB taxonomy): Bacteria > Bacillota > Bacilli > Lactobacillales > Lactobacillaceae > Limosilactobacillus > Limosilactobacillus intestinipullorum. The sequence continues at coordinate 12,461 of DXAF01000014.1, forward strand.
TCAACGTTAAGAATACCCAACACCCGGAAAAACCGGGAACGCTTATTGTACCGGATAAGGGCTTTCAGCCGGCTGACATTGTGACCGGGGTGGTGAGTGGCAAGCACTTTGCCGCCATCTACCTCCACAAGTACCTACTCAACAAGGAGGCCGGTTTTACCCTCCGGATCTTAAATATCCTCGCCCGACACAACGTCTCATACGAACACATGCCGTCGGGGATTGATGACATCACGATTATCTTGGACAAGAACCAAATTGACGATGAACTAGTCGATGTGATCTGTAATGAAATCCAGGCTGAAATTAACCCCGACCAACTCGAATGGATTGATAACTACGCCATTACCATGGTGGTGGGTGAAGGAATGCGCAACCGTACCGGGGTGATCAACGATATCCTGGAACCACTCACCAAGGAAAATATTCCGGTCCCGATCATTAACCAGGGGGCTTCCCGCATTTCAATTATGATCGGTACCTATGACCAGGACGCCGACCGGGCTGTCCAAGCAATCTACCACCGTTTCTTTGCCAACTAGGAGGAAATTTACCATGACTGAACTATTAAAAGTCCACGGCTCACAAAATAGCTTTTTCATTCTCGACCAAACGACCCTCGCCAATGAACTAAGTGACGACCAACTCCGCCAGCTAGCCAAGCAGGTCACTGACCACCAAAAAGGGCTACTGGGTGGTGCTGACGGTCTCCTGGTCGTCAACCACCCTACGCGGGAGGGTGCTAGTGCCCAGATGCGGGTAATTAACGCTGACGGCAGTGAAGCATCAATGTGCGGTAACGGCCTGCGTACCGTTGCCCGCTACCTTGCCGAACGTGACCACCGCACTACTTTTAAAGTCGATACCATGAACAGCAATCTTCAAGTTCGCCAAGCGGACAACCTAGCCGCCAGTGTACCAGCATTTGCGGTTGAAATTTCACCCGTTCACTTTGACAAGGCTGCCCTTCCCTTTGACCACCTTGGGCATGACCGACTACTCGGGACCATGGTTCCCGAACTAGCTCCCCAGCTGACCTTTTCGGCAATTGCGGTACCAAACCCACACCTAATTAGCTTCGTTAGCCAAGCCGTGATCGAGGGACCACTGCTGGGTGAACTCGGGGCCTACCTTAACGGTGATAACCCGTACTTTAGTGACGGCGTCAACGTTAACTTTGCCCAAATTCTCGGTCCTAATAAGCTCTTCGTCCGGACCTTTGAACGGGGAGTTGGGTTTACCAACGCCTGTGGGACCGGGATGTCAGCCACCACCCTGGCCTTTGTCCTTCTGCATGCTAACCAGGCGGCCTTTAACGAACCCATTACCGTTTATAACCCCGGCGGGATGGTTAAGACCATTGTCCACTTTGCCGCTGGACACTACTGGATTGAGTTAATCGGTAACGCCACCTTTACCCACCGGATCACGGTTGGTGAAGCCGCTCTTCACGCGGGTCACGTTACTGCGGACAACAGTACGATTAACCCAACGGGCGAACAAGAAGCCTATGAGCAATTTATCCACCAACTGCCCAGCTTTAACCTGAGCGTTAAGGACTAGCAATACTATTTCACCAATAACAAAAAGGGATTGTTCTAAATTTCAAGAATAAGTTAGCCACTAAGCTGAAATAAATAGCACTGACCAATTAATTATTGGTTGATGAGAACGTGACATCTCTTGATAGAATGCTTTACAGTAAACATCCATTGCAGAACGTCCATTAAA
>DXAF01000015.1 GCA_019117185.1 Candidatus Limosilactobacillus intestinipullorum
CTTGAATAGCTCTAATTCAAATTAATTAAGCGAATTGACTTCGCAAATGTTTTTGCTCCAATCACCGAAGTGACCGAAGACCCTACACATTTGATTCGTCGAAACTTTGTTCAGTTTTCAAAGGTCTACCATGTTGATAGCTTAGCAGCCAAACAACATAAATTATTATATCAGACCGTTAACAATAAGTCAACAACTTTTTTGAATTAATTATTAACTCGTCATCAACAAGTCAGCTTTTTTATAATATCATCACGCCAATCATCCGTCAACAACTTTTTTGAATCTTTTTCAAAATCAGTTATTAACACGCTTAACCAGCTAAATCACTTCTCAACACCTGATTACAGGTATCACATCTAGTAATCAGAACTAGATGCTAAGCAACGCTGTTTGCTTGATTGTGAATTCAAATCACCGTTCAAACAAAAAAGTAGATAATCATTGATGAGACAACAGTTATCTACTTTACGTTAAACTCCCCTAAATTGCAAGAGTTATTTCAAATTTATTCTAAATCACTACTCTTATCCTGCATTAATAGGGTCAGGATAAAGCCAACCACTACTAAGACAATCGTAAAGTAAAAGCCATAGTGTGCACCATTCGTAAACCGTACTGCCGGTGCCCCAGTGCCAAGTCGGCGGCCCAATTCAAGGAAGCTGGTTGCCAGGGCGGTTGCTAACGCACCAATCACCTGCTGCATCGTGTTTAAAATCGTGCTCCCATCCCCAGACTGCATTCCAGGCAGAGCATTCAACGCGCTAGTTTGTGATGGTGACATCGCCAACGGACACCCGATCATCAAGATAACGTGGGCAGCAATAATGTAGGCAACTGGAGAGTGCGGCGTTGCCAATGCCAGCATTACGGCACCAACAAACGCAATCAAGAAGCCGATCATCGCCGGGCGCTTAGCACCAACGTTATCATATAACCGTCCGGCGACGGCTGAAGTCAAGGCGTTGACCACCCCACCGGGTAGCATAATAATACCGGTTAATGCAACCGGCAGCAGCAAGCCATTTTGGATGTACATTGGTAGCAAGTACATCGCTGACAGGATGATACCAAAGTCTAACATCACCAGGCAGGCGCCAATCGCAAAGGCCCGGGTCTTAAATACCCGCAAGTTTAGGGTTGGCTCTTCCAGGTTCAGCTGCCGGTGAATGTATAATGCGAGGACAATTACCCCAACTACCAGCGCAGTCAAAACCGGTACAGATAACCAACCATCCCGGCTTGACAATGAGGCACCGATTACCAATCCGGAACAGCCAACCGCCGATTCCAGAATAGATAAGATATCAACGTGGGGCCGGGTTAGGTCACCCACGTTTTCTAATGAAGTTAGGGCAAAAATCAAGGCGATCAAAAGGAAGGGTACAAACAACCAGAAGATCCACTGCCATGATAACTTGGCGAGGATCAAACCGGTCAGCGTCGGGCCGATCGCCGGGGCAAACATGATTACCAAAGCACAGACCCCCATCACGGCACCGATCTTTTGTGGCGGGAAAATCTGCATAACCACCGCAAACATTAGCGGCAAGATCAGGCCGGTACCAATCCCCTGGATCATTCGACCAATTAAGACGACCGCAAAGGTACTTCCTAAGGCAGAGATAACCGCCCCAATCATAAATACTGCCAGGGCAAAGGTAATGATCTGGCGGGTAGTAAACCACTTTGAAATCAAACTCGATAGCGGCAAGACAATCCCAATTACCAGCATGTAGCCAGTAACTAACCATTGAATCGTTGCGGTATTAACCTGCAGGGCCGCCATTAACTTAGGCAACGCAATGTTTAATGACGTTTCACTAAACATCCCCACAAAGGCCCCTAGCAGCATACTGACCATTGCTAGCTTCGGGTGACGGGCTTGTGGCATTTCTTTCATATATTAAATACTCCTTTAATTAATTCTTTTCACACAAGTGATTACTCTACCAAAACAAAGCTGCTTTCATAAGCCTTTTAAATTATTCTTTTAAATCTTAAGTAATATACTTAGTATTATTAAGCTGAATTGATGGCACTAAATTAGTATATAATGGTACTAATTCTGTCTAAACAAGGAAGTATCCAAATGAAGAAACTGCCTAAAATCCTGTTAGTCATCCTAATCACCGTTGGGGCCCTTTTAGAACCACCCGCGGTTCACGCTAGCCACATGCGAACACCGATTAATTGGCGAAAGTCCTCAGAAACAGTGCCCTATCCCAACCTGGCAACGGTGCCTAACCTTTGGATTAAGGTCCGCCTCAAGCACAACCGCACTTATGTGTACAGTGGGAAAAAGGTGGTCTACACAATGTATAGCACCGCCGGCAAGTTTGAAAAGGACCCGACTAGCGGAAAAGATAAAAGTGTAACGCCCACTGGAACATTTACAATCCAAGACGTCCGTGGTGACTGGGTGTACAACCCCAACCTTAAGCTGGGGGCCAAGTACTATGTCGCGTGGAATGGCGACTACCTTTTCCATACCGTGGTCACCAACGCCAACCACCGCTACATCAAAAGTGAGGCGGCTAAGCTGGGTAAAAAGCCCAGTTCACCTGGCTGCGTCTGCCTATCCGTCCCTGATGCCGAATGGTTTGCTAACACGGTGCCCACCGGGACAAAAGTCGTGGTCACTAACTAAATAGCTGCTTAATCTTGTCGGGGCGAAAGCCAGTCCACCCGGTGACTTCCCCATCATTATCAACCACCACTACTGGGAGGCTGGTGTACCCTAACTGACGAAGCGCATCGAGCGCCGCCGGGTCATTCGTAACGTCAACCTCTCGGTACTTAACCCCCTGCGCGGTCAAAAGGCGCTTAGTCATTTGACAGCCGGGGCAAAACTGCTTCGTAAATACACGTACTGTTTCACTCATAATTACCTCCATTATCAAAACACCCCATGGTTGGCAATACCTTAGCCAACTATGGGGTGTTTTCTAACTACCGCCGAATAAGCTTATAGCGGTGTGTGCGGTCGGGAACGGCTGCTGGTTCAGCTGCCTGCCCCACCGCCACAATTACGGATAATGAATAGCCCTGGTCGATCCCCAACTGGCTTAAAATTTCAGGATGGTCGTTGAGTGCCAAAGCACCACTCATCACATAAACGGACCTCAGGTTAAGTGCGGCGGCCTGTACCATGATATTTTCTGCTGCGGCGGACGCATCCCGGTCGCCAAACGAACTATCATTCTTCGTGGCGATGGCAAACAAGAGTGGTGCGCCATAGCAGGCATTGTTGCTGGCGGCCTCAATTGTCTCCCGTAGCGCTGGGTCAGTAACTACCACCCCGGCCATGTCCTCAACTTGGTGCATACCACATGGTGCCGCCTCAAAAGCGGCTACCAACTGGTCAACGGCTGTTTCAGTAACGGCCGCTGGTTTAAACTTACGCACCGCGTGCCGTCCTAAAATTGGATTTTCCATTTTAATTCACTCCTTTTCTACATTATATATCCAGCAAAATACCGCCGCCGGTTACCAAAAAATTAAAATTAGAGATTGACAAACAAAAATGAGAATGTTTTAATAATACCAACATAAACGGAAAGGAAAGAATGATAATGACTCAACACTCATTAAATACCAGTGCAATGTATTATTACAGCTATGCTTATTCAAGTTAATGTCTGTACCTCAGCGGGTGCGGGCAGAGACGTTCGCACCTAAGCAGAGCTGTATTTAATGAGCCCTTTGCTAGGTGTTTCAATCTAGTAAGGGTGCCAGTCATTAGGCTGAGCAACATCTTTCCAAATTAATGGAGCACCGACTAGGTTGGGCAATGTCTCATCGCTAGTTGGTGCTTTTTGTTTATCTACCGGGAGGAAAAGAAATGAGTATTTTTAAGAAATCTTCTAATAAGGCTGAACCCGTCCTGGGATTCGGCGAAAGTCTGGCCGTCTTAATCGTTATCCTTTGTATCTTGGGCTACCTGATTATCTTTGCTAAGCAAGAACCCCAGGCCCCACTCTTCATCGCCTTCACGGTACTGGCCGTTTACGGTAAACTACGGGGCTTCAAGTGGGACACCGTGATGGACGGGATGCGTAGCGGTCTGCGGGCCGGGGTCGACCCGCTGGTGATCTTCCTTTCCATCGGGGTCTTGATTGCTACCTGGATTTTCTCAGGAACCATCCCCACGATTATGTACTTCGGTTTTAAGATTATCTCCGTCCAGTTCTTCTTACCAACGGTCTTTATCGTCTGTACCCTTGTAGGGGTTGCCTGTGGGAGCTCCTTTACCACCGTTTCCACAATGGGGATTGCCTTTGTCGGGATTGGGGCTACGTTAAAGATCAACCCCGGGCTGACCGCCGGGGTAATCGTTTCCGGAGCTTTCTGTGGTTCCAACATCTCACCACTATCGGGGACCACAAACCTAGCCGCCAGCGTTAGTCACATCAGCATTTACAAACACATCCGTTCACTGTTAATTACCGACCTGCCAGCCTGGACAATCTGTGTTGTGCTATACACGGTTCTCGGCCTGAATTCTAAGCAAGTTAGCCTAAGCGCCGTCCACCACATGATGAACGGCTTGGCGAATGGCTTTTGGATTTCCGGCTGGGCACTCCTACCAGTAGTCCTCCTGATCGTCCTCGCCATTCTCCAAGTACCCGCCATCCCTTCGCTGGGACTCGGTTCCTTATTTGCTGCCTTCCTCGGCTGGACCCACGCCCCCGCCACTAGCATTACGACCATTACCAAGACAATTATGATGGGCTACGTTTCCCACACCGGTAACAAGACCATCGATACCCTGCTATCTAAGGGGGGGATCGCCAGTATGCTGACCTCACTGGCCCTGATTGTCTTTGCCCTGGCGCTTGGTGGCTTGCTCATCAAGTTCAACATCATCAACACCATCATTGAGCACCTGTCTGGAATTGTTAAGACACCCGGCCGCCTTTCTCTGGCAACCGCCATCACCTGTGTTGGCGTTAACCTGATTGTCGGTGAGCACTACCTGGCAATCATCCTGCCTGGTCAATCCTTTATCAAGTCCTTTGACCGGTTAGGGCTCAAGCGGAAGTTTATGGCCCGGATCTTAAATGACGCCGGTGCCGCGGTCAACGCCATTGTGCCATGGAGTGTTTCTGGAGTCTTCATCGCGGGCGCCTTGCAAATTAACCCGTTACGGTTTATCCCGTGGGCCTTCTTCCCATTTATCGTTACGATTCTAGTAATCGCTGTTGGCTTCTTCCTCAAGCCGACTGACCAAACTGCTGCTGACGCAGTTACTGAATAATGAAAAAACTTCCTACCACCATGATTAACACGGTGGTGGGAAGCTTTCTTTGTAAACGAGATAAAGGTGTCTCCAGACAACCGTCCAAAAACACCTTTCAAGGAACAAATACTAACATTGATGAGTTAGACATTTAACTTTGCGCCATATTCATCGTTGATCGTGTCAACGACTTCCTTGACGGACATGTCATCTTGGACAATGGCATCACCATCGCGCAACGTGTACTTAACGTCCTCGCTCAGGTTACCAAAGTCAACATCGTTACCCTTTGCATCAACAAAATTGAACTTCGAGTTTTGGAAGTTCTTAAGAGCATCTTCATCAATCTTCATGATTATGCTTCCTTTCACCCTCTATTATAGTCTTTTTTCCCCAAGTGAACGCCCTATTTAAAAAAAATCCTGATAAAACGCTTTCTCTAATGAAAAGGGTTCAAAAGCGGTGGCAAAGCCCACCAAATGAAATATAATAAGGGTAGTCTCATGAGAAGGGGAAATTCATATGTCATTAATGCAAGATACACAAAACATTAAGAAGACCGACGAACAAGTTTACCTCATCACCCTGGTTCGGCAAAGCGCTGACCGGCCGATGTACCTCGACCACATGGTTTATCAAACCACTGCTGCGGGACAAAGGTTCATGGCCAACCTCGCCGACGCCTTTGATAAGGCCGGCTACCGGAAGGAAAAGACCAACGCCGACCACTACGAGCTCAACAACGGGCTCGATAAGATCACGCTAACTGGTAAGAGCCAAAGCGTCTTCCAGGGATAGCCACGTTTAATTAAACAACATAACTTAACATGAAGGCTCCGGTTTGGGCAAACGCCCAAGCCGGAGCCTTTTTCATCTATTTAGTTGTGCTTTCATCATAGGCCGGGAGCTGGAACGAGGAGGAATCAATATCATCAGGATCACCTTCACGGCCCGGCTTCATCTTCTTAATGCCCAGCTTGATTGCGCCCACTGGGCAAACTAAGGCACACAGTTGACAGCCGACACACTTGCTCTGGTCAAAGGTTGGCAACCGTTTTTCATCATCCCAACCCATGGCCTGGTGGGCACCATCCTGGCAGGAAATGAAGCACCGGCCACAGCCAATACACTTGTCCCAGTCGATCTTGGGGTAAACAACGTAGTCCCGGTCAAGCTTATTAGTTGGCACGATCTTCTTGTTAGCCAAGCCAACCAAGTCTTGGAGGTGGTCAACCCCTTGCTCATCCATGTAGTGCATCAAACCATTGGTCAAATCATCAATGATCCGGTAACCGTACTGCATGATCGCGGTCGTAACTTGAAGTGTGGAAGCCCCCAGGAGGATGAATTCGGCGGCGTCTTCCCAGGTTTCAATTCCACCGATCCCGGAAACGGGCACTTGTTCCAAACCGGCAGCGGAACGGATTTGTTGCAAGAAGCGGAGGGCAATTGGCTTGACCGCCTTACCAGACAGGCCGGAGACCGCCGACTTACCATTGATGTTTGGCAAAGCAACCTTGTTATCGAGGTCAACGTCAGTAATCGACTTGACGGTGTTAATGGAAGAAATTCCGTCGGCGCCACCTTCCAAGCAGGCCTTGACGACTGGAATCATCGTGGTGATGTTAGGCGTCATCTTTGCTAGCACTGGCAGGTTGGTCCCCTTCTTGACCGCTGCACAGTTGGTCTTACATAATTCGGGGTTAGTACCAACATCAGAACCCATGGTGTGCGACGTCATCTGCGGGCAGGAGAAGTTTAGTTCGATCATGTCGGCACCGGCTTCGGTTACTAGCCGGGCCAGGTCGGTCCAGTCTTGAGGCGTTTCCCCCATGATGGACGCAATCAACACCTTGTTAGGGTATTCCTTTTTCAACCGGCGCATGTCCGCTAGGTCCTGGGCCATCGGGTGTTCGGCCAATTGTTCCATGTTCTTAAAGCCGATAAACGGCGTGTCTTCCTTCGTCAGTTGGGCAAACCGTGGTGACACCTCATCAATTACGAAGTGGTCTGGTGACAGGGTCTTGTAGACGATCCCACCCCAGCCAGCATCGTAGGCGTTCTTACACATTTCATAGCAGTTGCCAACTGGAGAAGATGACAAGCAAAATGGGTTTTCAAACCGTACCCCTAAAAAGTCAATTGACAAGTCTTTCTTAATCATTGTCTTGTCCCCCTAACACACGATCAATTTCTTCGGCAACTTCCTTGCCCTTTTGAACGGCATACACAACCGTCTTATCACCGTTGACAATGTCACCAGTAGCAAATACCTTCGGGTCCTTAGTGTGGAAACGGGCCTCTCGGAACGGCACTTCATTATGCTGGATATCAATGTCCAGTCCATCGGCAGCCACCTTTTGACCAACCGCCAGGATAATCTTATCAGCGGTAATGGTCATTTCACTGTCAATCTTACGGTGCTTAAAGGTAACCTTGTTTTCCCGAACCGCCGTCGGCACGTAGCCGTCCACGATGGTGACCCCTTCATGTTGGGCGCCGGCCAGTTCCTTCTTGGAAGCCTTGAATTCGGCAAATTCTTCGTAAACCATGTCGGTGACGTGACTTACCCCCAGCTTCTTGAGGGTCGTGACCACGTCCATCGCCACGTCCCCACCACCGATAACCAGAACATTATCAGGGAGGTCATCGAGGTGGCCTTCACTCTCCTTAGCCCGGGATAGGAAGGAAATTGCTGATTCAGTGCAGATATTGTGTTCAAACATTGGAATGGTCTTGGCTTCACTGGCACCAATGGCCACGATCACGGCGTTATAGTGACTCTTGAGAAAGTCCATTGGCACGTCCTTACCAACCGTAACGTTGTACTTAATGTTGGCCCCCAGGTCGACGATCCGTTGAACCTCATATTCAACAATTGACTCTGGCAAGCGGTATTCTGGAATCCCGTAGGTCAAATAGCCACCAGCCTTTGCGTTCTTTTCGTAAATATCAACGGCGTATCCCTTTTGCAGCAGGGTCGTCGCTGCTTGTAACCCCGCAGGGCCACTACCAATAATGGCAATGTTCATGCCGTTTGGCTTACCGGCATGGAGGATTTGCATGTTTTCCTTGCGTTCCATGTCGGTAACGTAGCGTTGGATTCCCCCAATGTCAATGGGGCCATCGATCTTAGCCCGGGTACATGCACTCTCACAGTAACGTTCGGTTGGGCAAACCCGCGCACAGATTGCTCCCAGGGCGTTGTTTTCCCGGATGGTTTCGGCCGCCCCCTTAACGTTGCGGAAGCGAACACTTCGGATAAACTTAGCAGGGTTAGTGTGGGCCGGGCAGGCCTTGGAACATGGCGCGTCTTCACATAATAGGCAACGGGCAGCTTCTTGCATTACAGTCGTCATCGTGTAGCCCTTTGCTTCGGTTTGATATTTTGAAGTCATTGAAATTGCCTCCCCTAGGTTACAGCTTCAGTTTTTATAAAGTAGTGAAAAAATCCTCTATGGTTTTATGATAACGTTTTCACAAAGAAAGTACAATGGCATAATATAAATTCTTTTTTATTATTAAAACCGTCTTTTAGCTATATATTATTGGAAAGGCTTTCTTATATAAAAGAAGAATATTGCTATACTACTCGCCAATGATTTCTCCACAAATGTATGGTATGGTGAAGAAAAGGTCTCTACTATAGAAAGAACGTAATCAAATGTCAGAAATCCAAGTCACCCTTCCCACTTGCTAAGCAATAATCTCCGACGGACCCGTTAATCCAAGCGGCCACTAACTTCTACCGGTCCGTGCCCTTTTATCAACCCACGCCCCTGCTTAGTCTGCCAACCTACGCCCACCAGCACGGCCTGGCAGCGGTAATGATCAAGGACGAAGGCGACCGCTTTGATCCCCGGCTCAAGGCGTTTAAGGCCACCGGCGGGCTCTTCGCCATGGCCTGTTGCATTGCCGAGCGGGCCGGGCTCTCCTTGGACCACTTAACCTATGACCAACTCCAGGCACCAACGGTTCGGGCAGTCGCTAACCAGCTGACCTTCTACACGGCAACGGATGGTAACCATGGTCGGGGTGTTGCGTGGGCCGCTGCTAAGCTTGGGACCCACGCGGTCGTCAAGATGCCGGCCGGCTCAACCAAGCTGCGGGCCGAACACATTGCCCAGTTTAACGGGGCCCAAGTGGAAATCACTGACAAAAACTACGACGATACTGTCCAACTCGCTAACCAGTTGGCCGAAAGTGACCCTAACGGCATCCTAATTCAAGACATGGCTTGGGATGGCTACACCACAATTCCCGAACAAATTTCGGCGGGGTATTCAATTATCGTCACGGAGCTGCTTGATCAGTTAGCGGCCCATGATTACCCGACCCACCTCTTCTTACAGGCGGGGGTAGGGCAACTTTCCTCCGGGATCATCAACGCCCTCTTTAGCCAGCTCTCCGTCGACCACCGGCCAACGGTCGTCATTGTGGAGCCAGCAACGGTCGCCTGCTACTTCCTATCTGCTCAAAAAGCCGATGGCCAGGCACACACCGTTCCCGGTTCGCCCCAAACCATCATGGCGGGGCTCAACTGTCAAACACCAAGTGCCATCTCCTTCCCAGTGATTCAGCGCACCGCCAGTTTCTATGGAACGCTCACTGATGAGGTCGCCCGGGCCGGGATGCGGCAACTAGCCCACCCGGCAGGCAACGATCCGGTTGTTGTTTCTGGTGAGTCTGGAGTGGCGGCATTTGCCTTTGTTAATGCGGCCACCCAAGATCCCCACTTCCGGGAGATGCTTGGCCTTGACGCTAATTCACGGGTTCTCGTAATTAACACCGAAGCCGATACCGATGAGCACGACTACCAAGCCATCATTAATGAGGAATAACTATTAATCACAAATGGCGGGTCCCCGCGACACAAGGGACCCGCCATTTAGTTTTAACATTTCATAAATTCTTCAGTCATATTAATTTATCGGTGGATTATAGAATGAAGTTAGCCACCTAATTGGTGGTAAATGCAAAAACGCCATTCGGCGTGACATCAGGTATCATATTAAGTGAATCAAAACTATATGAAAGGATGTCCGTCAAATGACGCACTTAAA
>DXAF01000016.1 GCA_019117185.1 Candidatus Limosilactobacillus intestinipullorum
ATTCGGTTGGCAAGTGGAGCCAGTCACGGAAGTCCGCCCCCGCACCGGTCCCGTTACGAAGTTCATCATTAGCGGCGTTAACCATCGCCTGCATCTCACCTAATTCATTGTCGTGAACAAATTGTTTTAAGGCACTACTATCAAATTTTACATGTGTCATTATCAGAGCCTCTTTCTTAAATAAATTACTTCACCCTTAAATGATAGCGAATTCTGAAGTCGGTTTCAATCATATTTATAAATATCTCAACATGCATTGCAACCGGTTTCACACTCTGCCATAATATGAGGCGTGAACCACCAAAGGAGTGACTAATCATGGATGAAAATACTAAGAAGATGCTATCCGGGCAGCCCTATTGCCCGGATACGGCAGAATTACATCAGTTTTCGCAAATGGCGCACCGCCTTTGTCGTGACTACACACTGACAACCGATGACGATACTATTGAACGTGCGGCCCTGGTCGACCGTCTCTTTCCCCACCATGGTGATGGGGTCTACCTTCAAGGGCCCTTTTTTGTTGACTACGGTCGCTTCACGACCCTCGGGAAAAACTTCTACGCTAACGCAAACTTAACCATTCTTGATACTTGTCCAGTAAAGGTCGGTGACAATGTCATGTGTGGTCCCAACGTTTCGCTAGTAACGGCGATGCACCCCCTCCGCTACCAGCAGCGTAACTTACGCCAACAAGCCGATGGCCGCATGAGTGATTATGAATATGGAAAACCGATTACCATCGGTGACAACTGTTGGTTAGCAACCAACGTCACCGTCTGCCCTGGTGTCACCATTGGCGATGGTTGTGTTATCGGCGCCGGTGCCGTAGTTACTAAAGATGTCCCGGCCAATTCACTAGTGATGGGCGTGCCGGCCAAGATTGTTCGGCCAATTACCGCAGCTGACAATCTTGATAACTTCCCTTACTAAATAAAGTTTTAAGGCAACAAAGGGCCTCCAGCAATCGCTAAAATTCCAATTGCTGGAGGCCAATTATAATTATAGGAGCATATCGTGCTCCTTTTTTATTTCCCAGGAAATATTTTAGTGGGCAAAGGCAGTTAGAATACTACCACAGACAACAAAGATGATGCCGAGGATTGTAAAGCCCATTTCCCGGTTGGTCTTGCGTTCGTGGAGAACCAGAATCCCACCCAGCGTCGCGATAACCACGTTTAACTGGGTAAAGATAAAGGCAACGTTCGTGCCAAGGGAACGTCCGGCGAAAATGTAGGCCAGGGCCGCAATCCCCCATGAGAGACCACCAAAAATGTTTAAGTACTGTTCCTTTTGCTTAAATGTCTTGGCATTCCCCGAAGCTAGTGCATAAATGACTGCCCCAATGAGAATCCCAATCATTTCCGGAAGAAAAATGCCGAGTGACTTTTCGTCTTTTAACCATGGCAGCTTCGGGAAGGTCGAGTATACCCAGTAACCAAAAGTGGTAATTAACAGGAATAAGAAGTTCTGGATGGTAACCTTCTTCCCCGTTGACTGGTCCGTAATTGACGTCATCAGCGCCCCTAAAATCACGATCAGTAGTGCGCAGAATCCGATAATTAAGGCCCGTTCACTGTGCCATTCACCAAAGAACAATACCCCGATGATGGAGTTACCAACTAATTGGAAAACCGTCGATAGCGGCATAGTGTTGGAAACACCCATGCGCTTAAATGAAACGAATTGACCAATCTGACCAGTGGACCACAGTGCCCCACAAAGGACAGAGATCCAAAATCCCTGGCTGCTAACGACCACGGCGCCAGGATTACCACTCAGCTTAGCAACTGCAAAGGCCACTAAACCGACGATCGTGGCGCCCGCACCAATACCGAAAGTTTGGTTAACGGTTGAACCACCAACCTTCCCGGTGATCAGGGGCATAACCCCCCAACCAACGGCGGGAACTAAAGCAAGTAAGTATGTAAGAAACATAACAATTCTCTCCTATCAATCAATCTACAAGATGATAATTTATCATACTGGAAACGCTTGCACAACCCCGGTTATTTTGGTATAGTTCATCAATTCCTAGACTAATAGTAAGTAAATTCTCTAATAAAAAATTGGTCCAATTGTAAAACGTTTACTAATTTTCATCCCCATCATGATCCTTCGGCAGCACCTCATCACTGTTCGGGAAGAAGACGGTAAAGGTACTGCCCACCCCAATTTTACTTTTAACCGTGATTTTACCATTATGGAGATTCACCAGCTGGTGGACAATTGCCAGACCTAATCCTGACTCGCCATACTTCGTATTCATCCGCGACTTATCAGCCTTGTAGTACCGTTCCCAAATGTTATCCAATTGGTCAGGCGTCATCCCAATACCGTCATCCTGGATCACAAATTCAGTTCCCCGCGCCACCTGCTTTCCGCGCACGTGGATATGGCCATTTTTAGTAAACTGAATTGCATTCTGGATGATGTTAAACATAATCTGGACAAAGTGGTCATAATCAGCATAAACTAGCAGACCATCCGCGACGGCGAGGTCGATCTGGTCCCCCTTGGCACTAGCCTTTTTAGTTAGCTGCTCTTTAAGGTTATGCAGTACCGCTGCCGCGTCGAATAGCTTACGGTCCATTGAAATCTGGTTGGTGCGAATCTTTTCGTAGTTTAAATTATCATTTACCAGCCGGATCAGCCGCTTCGTTTCATTTTGCATTAGTTCAATACTATGCTTTTTATCTTCTTCAGGAATTACATCATACTGAAGGCCTTCAAGGATCCCATTGATAGTCGTCAAAGGCGTCCGCATCTCATGGGCCGCGTTTGCCATAAACTGGCGACGACGTTCCTCTTGACGGTGAATTTCCGCCTGTGAGTTTTGCAATGAAGCCGTCATCTGATTAAAGCTCCGGGCGAGGTCACCAATTTCATCATTTCCCATGATCCGCAAACGTACATTATAGTTGCCTTTTGTGACCTGGTAGGTTAGGTTGCGTAACCGGTTAATCCGGATGGTAACCGACCGGGAGAAAATATAGCTAGCAATAATGGTTAACACCCCCGCAAAGAAGAGGGCCACCAGTAGGTTTAACTTAATTTCATGCATATTCTCTTCTAGTGAGGACACGAAGGTCGCGATCGCAACCACTGCTACTAATTTTTTCTTAACACGGTATGGACGAAGGATCACCGTCATCCGGGGTAAGGATGTCCGTGAAACCTTCTTTGACACCCGGGGCGTCGTTAATTTGATATAGACCGTCTGTCCCTTTTTTAGCTTTGCCCAGTTAGCCGCCGTAATTGTAGGGGTAAACCCGTTACTGGTGAAGACCTGCTGCTGGCTCGTGTCATAGATGGCAAAGTGTACGTCTTGGTGCGCTAGCAAACGGGCATTGGTTTCAAGCTCCGGTGTTGCAAAACCCTTAAAGTCATGTTCTACCGGGTCATAGCGAATTGAGTCCTGAATCAAACTATCGGAGTCCTGGCGGAGCTGACGCCACGTATCCCGGTACATCGACCGGTTCGTTACGTCGATAAAGGAAATGCTCAAAATGATCATTAGCAACACCATGATCGCAAAGAAGCTGAGCATCAGCCGATACATCAACTTGGTTCTAGTAATCTTTTTAGTCAGCTTCGTCATCGAACTTATAGCCTACTCCCCAAACCGTCTTAATCACTTGTGGACCCAAGTCTTCTAATTTTTGCCGAAGCTTTTTAATATGGGCATCAACCGTGCGCTCATCCCCGTAGTACTCGTAGTCCCATACCAGCTGGAGGAGCTGCTCGCGGGTAAAGACCTGGCGAGGCTTGGATGCCATTGTCTTCAAGAGGTCAAATTCCTTTGGCGTTAAGTCGGGAATCGCTTGATTATATAGGTAGACTTCCCGCGTCTTGGTGTTCATCTTAAAGTGTTTGGTAACAACATCAAAGCTATCAGCAGCGCCATCGTGGTGGTCAGCTGGCCCCTGGGCTAGTTGGCTTCGCCGGTAGAGTGCCTTGATCCGGGCTACCAACGTAATTGCGCTAAAGGGCTTAGTAACGTAGTCGTCGGCACCAATCTCGAGGCCTAAGACCTGGTCGCTTTCGGTATCCCGGGCCGTCAGCATAATCAACGGCACCGTTGATGAGACCCGGCGAATGTCAGCCGCCACCTGCATCCCGTCCTTTTTCGGCAGGTTTAAATCCAACAGGATAATGTCCCACTTAGCGGGGTCCTGGTTAAACTTCTCTTCTGCTGCAACCCCGTCGTACGCAAATTCATAGTCCCAATTTTGCTTTTTAAAAAACATAGCCATCATTTCGCAGACAGAATGGTTGTCCTCGATCATTAATATATTCAACGTTTTGCCCTCTTACTTGCCAAGTGAAATATTTAATTTCCGGCGCAATGGCATCTCAAAGGAAACGGCAATTACCGCACCGACTAGTCCTTGGACCGTGTTTGGAATAATTCCCAGTGTCCCGGTTGCCCAACTGTAGAGCAACGAATCCGCGAAGAAATAGCAAACCACCATAATAATGATCCCAAATACCAGGCCCAACAGCCGACCCCACCGGTTCGGCAGCCACCGCGCCACCAGCCCCACGACTACCCCTTCCAAACCGTGGGCGATAAACGAGAAGGGGGCGTACTGGGCAAAACCCGAGATTAGGTCGAGGAATAATCCGGCAAAACCCCCGATTGCACCACCGTACCAGGGACCGAGCAGGAGCGCACCAACTAAGATCGCTGCATCACACAGGTTCACGTTCCCCCGCGTCCATGGCAGTGGTATTAAGAAAACCCGGCCAAACACAATGGACAATGCCAGAAACATCGCTGCGAGGGTTAATTTTTTTATTCTTGTTTGCTTTTTCATTGCTCTACTCCTTTTGCTAATGTGGCTAGTAAGTTCTTAAGGCGAAGGCCATACCGGCGTTCAGCCACCGGTAGTTGACTAGTTTCGGCAACTGCCACGGTTAATGCCGCCGTGGCCTTAGTAGCCGCTAACCGTAAGTCCACCTGCTGATTTAAAAAACCAGTTAACAGGGCCGCAAACGTATCTCCCGTTCCATAATAATGTCCCGGGAAATATTTGACTGGTAAATAAACGGGGCGGTGGTCACCCACTACCCAGCAGCCAATCTGCGCCCCCTGCTTAACCCCCGTCACTACTATCTGGGCCGTAATTTCCTGCTCACGTAGCTGGTTGACCAATCCTAAGAGATGGTCGGTAGTCGGTTCCACGACCGGCTGACCGGCCAATTGACATAGCTCGGTCCAGTTAGGTGTGATGACCGTCGCCCGGCGACAAAGCGGTTGCAGTAGCTGGGGATAAGTGGATGGTAGGCCGGGATACAATGACCCCTGGTCCCCCATCACCGGATCAATGACTAACTGCCGGGGCTGGAGAGTTACTAGTAACCGGTCGACTTGTTTGATTAACTGGGCGCTACCGATGTACCCAACTAACGCGTTGGCAAAGTTAATCCCTTGTTTTCGCCAATGCAGACTCGCCTGTGTTAACCACGGGGCGGTACTCAGTTGGGCAGGCTGACCGAACCCCTCCGTTTGCGTGGACAGGAGACTGGTCGGTAGTAACGCGGTCGTCTCCCCAAATGCTTGCAAAATGGTTACGGCCGCCACCGTTGAAATCTGCCCCAGTGCTGAGTAATCTTCGATAATTAACGTTGGTTTAATTGTCGCCATTGCGCCACCTTCCCCGTGTTTATTGGTCATAATTATATACTCATCATTTCCAGATTTGAAGGTTTTTTGAAAATGGGCAAGGAAACAGGGACAAAACAGGCTGCGTCCCACCCGTCAGCGTCACCTAGCTTAGCCGTTATGAAGCACCAATACCTCAATATTCGACTTTATCAGTATACTAAGAGGCTTTGGTACACCGTGCAGATACAGAAAAGCCGCCCAGCCGAAGCTAGACGGTCGTCCAAGTCGCTAAACCATGCTATAATATAGTCAACCGTAGAATATATTATATTCAACAATTAGGCTGATAGCTTAACGGTAGCGCTCTTGTTCTGTGTACTGCAATACACCACCAGCCAAGCGCAACAAAGAACGTCGCCAAAATTAATCAGCTTCTTTCATTGGACTTGTGCATTGGTGGTCGCCAGTGCACTTTTTGATTATAGCAATCTGCCATAATCAAAAAGGTTCCATTCGAGATTTTTATCAAAATCCGAATGGAACCTTTAATTTAGGGGCTTTTGTCACAGCCCCTTTTATTATGTCACAATTAGATCAAACTATTGCCGAACGCGTTGCCGAAGTCGCTGAGGATCTCGAACTCCAAGCCGACCTTAAGTTATCAAATAAACAACTTGATGAATTAAGGATAACTGGTCGCGTCACCATTGACTTGGTTACGATTGCTCCTTATTTGCCAAAAATTATCAAATACTTACACCAATCAGATGACGAAGATGTTGTCTGGTCACTGATCATTAACACCATTAGCGGTGATGCCGATATCACATTGAAAGGCTGTCAACTTATGCTTTAAAACAGAAATACCCCAGAGCGTTACTGCTCCAGGGTATTTTTTCAGGCATCTATTATTATCCTAACTAAAACGATATAATTAATGTCAGATCTAATAGTTAAGCCTTGCTAACTTAACTAGCGGATCGAGTGAATACAATCGGATGGTACGTCACCCCTCACCATTCCAATTTCACGGAGGTGAGCAATCATGCCGAAAGCTAGGAATGATTGGAGGAATAAGCACGGTCCAGTTGACTGTGGCTGTTTGGATTTTAGCCCGCACAAGCTTGCTGTTTAATTTCAGGGTTCCGCAAATTGGCGTAAACGACATCTGCTTTAGCAACTGCTGCATCAAGTTCAGCTTGTTTTAAAGTATCACCCTTAATAACTGTTTCGCGGTTTTCATCAATATTCTTCAAGTTTTGAGGATTGCGAGTATAAAGTAAGAGATGATCATCACTATTTGCCAGTAAGGCATCAATTGCATGTCCAGCAATTTGACCAGTGGCGCCTAAAATTAATACTTGTTTTGTCATTTTATCTTCCTCCTAATCGCTAATTCACCTTTAATTATAATTAGCAATCAGCTCATTAAAAGTAAGCGTTTTCTCATAAGATAGTTACCCTAAAGTAACATTAACTTTATTATCAAGCAGAAGATAACCTAACAAATTTTTAGCAAATTGGCCGAATTAGTGTTTTCCCCACTCCTGCATCCCCTCAACTACCGTCCGCAAATCTTTTCCGCGTTCAGTTAGTGAGTATTCTGTTTTCGGCGGGGTAACCGGATAAACCTTTTTTGTAATCAGACCATCTTGTTCCAATTCTTTTAATTGTAAAGCAAGCATTCGTCGCGAACAGTCAGGGATAAGCCTTTGTAATTCACTGAATCGACAAACGGGATGTTTTAAGAGCATATAAATAATAACGCTCTTCCACTTTCCTGATATTTGCTTCAACGTCTTTTCAATTGAGCATTGGCTAGTTTGGTTTGTCATTAACACCATTCCCTTCGCTCTAGTAGGTGAAAAAATTTTCCCTTCTTGTATCCCAATCAGTATTTAGTTACTATTAGTAAGTGAAATCTCAGTAAATAAATTATCATAAGGAGGAATTATCATGCAATCAAAATTCAATGAAATTAGTGCTAAGCGTCGTTCAATCTATGCCCTTGGTGACAACATTACTATATCCCCAGACGAAATTTTCGACCTAGTTAAAACTACGGTTCGCAATTCACCAAGTGCCTTTAATAGTCAAACTGTTCGTGCAGTCGTCCTCTTCGGTAAGAATTCCGATAAGGTCTGGGACATCGTTGAAGAGACTCTCCAGAATATTGTTAAGGATCCCGCTGCTTTTCAGAAGACCAAGGACAAGATCGCAACATTCCGCGCTGGTTACGGAACGATTCTTTTTCTTACTGACACCAAAATTGTTCACCAATTAGAGGAACAATTCCCAAGTTATGCTGATAACTTTAAGGATTGGTCAGAACAGGCCCTTGGTGGTGCCCAACAAGCCATTTGGACCGCCCTTGCAGAACATAATATTGGTGCTAGTCTGCAACACTATAATCCACTGATTGACGAAGCTATTCACCAAGCATTCGATCTTCCCGAAACATGGAAACTTCGTGCTGAAATGCCATTTGGTTCAATCGAGACCCCTGCTGGTGAAAAGGACTACCTTGATGACGAAGCTGTCTTCAAATTAATTAAATAGTTCACCAACCTCTCTTCAGTACTTTCATAATATAATGAAAGTACTAAAGGGAGGTCTTTTTTTGACCAAAATGTTTAATACTGGCGCCGATTACGCGCTTTCCATCATTGGCGGTAAATGGAAGCCGGTGATCCTTTACCTACTAGCTAACTACCCCCGACGAACCGGAGAACTAGTCAAGCAGCTTGGAACATTGCACAAGGTTCTTAGCGATCAACTTCGCGAACTTAGTGATGCGGGAATTGTAGTCAGGAAAAGCTTTAACACCATTCCACCACACGTTGAGTACCGATTAGCCCCCGAAGGAGAGAACCTCTACGCTGCCCTCCGTTACCTTAACTATTGGGTGAGCAACAGGTTGCTTCCGATCCGAATATTAAAATTATGTGTACCGATAAGATGAAAGAACTCGGTGAGGAGGGCCTCTGTGTTGTTACTAAGCAGCACCTCCACCACTGGAAACAAGAGATTGTCAGGAAATAGTCTCTAGATCACAATGCCTGGATAAACTTATCAACGATTGGCTTTACTGGCTGGTCCTTTCGCCACACAACCATAGTTTGGGTATCCCAGCGCGAATAATCAACTAACCGCAACTGTTGATCCGAAAAGACTTGGCCGATCGATTGTGGAACAAGAGCAACTCCCATCCCCTGATCTGCCCACTGAATTGCTGTCCGAGCATCATCACACTTGACCGCATAAAACGGTCGTAACCCATTTTGGGCAAAGCTCTCGTTAAACATTGATTCAAAACGTCGATAAAGGATCAATGGCTGCTGGCTAATTTCCTTTAAACTTAATTTGCCTTTTGGTAAGGCAAATTACTGCGGGTTAGCGACCGCAACCATCCTGTCTTTGCAGATCTGTTTAGTAGCTAATCCCTGCATATTAAACGGTGGCCGGACAATTGCTAGATCAAGTGGGTTGTTATTAAGCTTATTGATTAAGGAGAACGTGTTTGCATCCGTAATTTGAATATTGACCTCTGGATAGTACTTGGTAAACTGACGAATTTTAGGATTAGGAATAATATTTCCCGCTGATGAAATAATTCCTAGGCGAATGCTTCCCATCGTTCCCTTGCTTTCACGTTTCAGTTCCTCTTCAGCGTTTGTCGCTAAGTTAACGATCTGTTGGGCATAGCGATAAAAACTTTTTCCTGCGTTAGTTAACTCTAAGACATGCGGTTTACGCGTGAAAAGGTTAACGCCAACTTCTTTTCTAGCTGCTTAATTTGGTACGACAATGGTGGTTGGGTTGTATACAATAGCTTAGCTGCGGCTGTAATTTGATGTTCTTGGGCGACTACGAGGAAACTACGAAGCTACTTAATATTCATAATTAGTCTTCTCCCATATACAATTTTTATATATTCCATATTTTAAATTAGGCAGATTGTAAAATTTAAGTTGAACATTTAAGTGGACAGAAAAACCCATCAAGGTCTTTAATGGTGTTACCACACAATCCATTAGAAAGAAGGACCTTGATGAGCACCACTATTTTATCATTCCAGAACCGTG